>NZ_JBVYOL010000014.1:0-496 GCF_056120505.1 Paenibacillus sp. sgz302164
CGTTTACCTCTACTATACCAAAATCTACTAACCTGACAACATTGCCCCCCCCCCCCCATGCCAGAGGTGATAGCCAAAATCTGCCCGGCTCACGAAGAAAACCTGCAAAAATACATGAATTTGTGTCCTTGATCGCTGGCCACGAACAATTCCTGCAATTGTGCAGGCTTTTTACCGAATATATGGACTTAGATTCACTTTCAGCGAAAATTCCTGCACTTTTGCAGGCTTTTCGCCAAAATAAGCCATTTTCAAAGAAAAAGCCTGCACTTTCGCAGGCTTTTTCTTTGACGAGCCGACTCGTGCCCCTCGCTGAGCAGCGACACAAGTGGTCGACCGACCGCCGTCATGCAGCGCAACACCGCGCGCGGTGCGAATCTGCGTGGATTAGGCGCGATAGAGAAAATTGGCTGAACGGAAATAATCTGATTTTCGCAGATTTTCTCCCCGATGTACTCAACCGGCTGCCGTGCCGCGCAGCGCGACAACGCGCGCT
>NZ_JBVYOL010000014.1:598-247069 GCF_056120505.1 Paenibacillus sp. sgz302164
CGCAGCGCGACAACGCGCGCTGCGCGGCACCTCCCGCCCAGCGCCACGACGCACGCCGGGAGCGGCTCTGCGCCCCTTCGATGCAGAGCGCGCTTCCCTGGCATGCGCGGAGCTTATTTGCCGCCCTTCAACTCACCCAAATCGATGAAGCCGTCTTCCTGGCTGTATGCAGGCACGCCGTGGATGCCGACGTCCAGGCCGACCAGTTCTTCATCTTTGCTGACGCGAAGCGGAACGGCGAGGTTGATCAGCTTCAGGACCCCCCATGTCAGCAAATATCCCCAGATGCAAACGACTGCAAGGCCGAGAGCCTGCACGCCGAGCAGCCCGAACCCGCCTCCGTAAAACAATCCGGCTGTTCCTTCGCGGATAGCATCCGGCTGCGCGAACAAGCCTACTGCAACGGTTCCGATACACCCGCTTATGCCGTGAACCGGGAATGCGCCTACAGGATCGTCGATTCCCTTGGATTCCAATATTTCAGTGGCATACACCATGGCGATTCCGCATACGATTCCGATAATAATGGCCGCGACGTCACTTACAAACGCACATCCGGCGGTAATCCCGACAAGGCCCGCCAATGCGCCGTTGATGACCATCGGAGGATCGGCTTTGCGGTACCGAAACATGGTGAACAAAATGCAGGTTGCGCTTCCGGCCGCAGCGGACAGCATCGTCGTTACCGCAATATGTCCGATGGAGGTATTCGTAGCGCTGAGCGTGCTTCCCGAGTTGAAGCCGAACCAGCCGAACCAGAGAATAAAGGCGCCTACGGACGCGAGCGGCAAGTTGGACGGAGGCACGATGTTGGCCGACCCGTTTGCCGAAAATTTGCCGATGCGGGGACCGATAATGATGGCTGCCGCGAGCGCCGAGAAGCCCCCGAGAGCGTGTATGACGGCGGACCCGGCAAAATCGACCATGCCCAGCTTACCCAGCCATCCGTTAGCGGCCCAAACCCAATGGCCTGCGATCGGATAAATCATTCCCGTCATGGCGATTGTATATAAAATATAGGCGCGGAAATTGATTCTCTCGGCAACGGCGCCGGATACGATAGAGATGACCGCGATAACGAAAGCACATTGAAACAGCCAGTACGTTTCATGGGATATGGATAAATCGATATGTGTCAAGTCTCCTCCCATGAAAAATCCGCTCGTGCCGATGAAGCCGCCGGCATCTTTTCCGTACATGAGCCCAAAGCCGACAAAATAAAAAATAAGTGCCCCGAAAGCGATATCGACGAACACTTTCATAATGATGCTTACCGCATTTTTTTGCCTGACAAAGCCTGCTTCCAGCAAGGCGAAGCCGCCTTCCATGAGCAAAATCATGGCTGCCGTCAGAACGACCCAAATGGTGTCCAAACCGCTGGAAAGCTGTTTAATTGCATCCATTATCCCATCTCTCCTTGTATATTGAGCAATACTTTCGCCTAAATTATACGTTTCTGATGATAAACATGTCAACGAATGACGTAAGAATACGTAACATATTATCCGTAATGTTCGTAATCTGCCAAAAAGCATGTAAGTTATTTCGCATATACCTGCAAAAACTCGGTCTCCAGACTGAGGACACCTTCAATCCCTCGTCTCTTTTCATTGCCGGCTGCATCTTATAGACTAGAGGTATCTTAACAAACACGTACACAATTGGAGGAAGCAAGCATGAATCCGAATCTGTTCGGGCGAATCTTCTGGGGGCTTATTCTTGTCACCGCAGGCGCATTTTTCCTGCTGGATCAAATGGGGCTCATCAAAATCGATATCGCGTATATCTTTTCCACTTACTGGCCAATCATTCTCATTTTCTATGGTTTGACGGGATTCGTTTGGCAGCGCAAGTATCATTGGGGAAGTTCCGTCTGGAGTGTACTGCTGTGCGGGGTAGGCACCATTTTTTTGCTTCATAACTTGAAGCTTACCGATTTGTCGATCGGGGAAATGTTTCGATACCTTTGGCCGGTGGCGCTGATTTTGTTCGGGCTGAATGTGATTTTCAAACCTTGGAAAAAGCATTCGCACGCCGATCGGGATGCTTACCGCGATGCGAAAAGAGACGCAAGGGAAGCGCGGCGCGCGGCGCTTCGCGAAGAGCGCGAGAAATACAAGCGTCAATGGAAGGAATTCAAGTGGGAGCATCATGCGTCATCCGATGCATCGGCCCATAAGGAAGACAAGCCCGAGATCAAGAGAGAACTGAGCGAAGAAGAGAAGGCGGTGCTGAAAGACATTCACGGCGAGTTTGATCCGCACAAATACGGCGATGCTTGGAAAACTGCGGAGGAAACCGCTTCGATTAACCTGTCCAAGCATGAAGACGCGACCGGCAAATCGCACCGGGGGCCCCATCACAATCACCGGCATCCGCGCTATCAAACGTTTGGCGGCGATCATTCCGGAGATACGATTCACAGGCACGGCTTTATCGGCGACGTGCACATGGGGCAGGAGCCATGGGAGCTCAAGCCGCTGCACATCTCTCATTTTATCGGGGATTCCGTCATCGATTTGACCCGCGCCTCCGTTCCTTTGGGGGAGACGCCGATTTTTGTGACGGCTTTTATCGGGGACGTGAAAATTTTTATTCCCAACGATATCGATCTGGAGGTCAAAGTGATGGCCAACTCGTTTATCGGGGATATGAAGGTACTCGATCGCCGGGAAAGCGGGTTTATGAGCAGCGTTCGGACGGAAACCGCCCATTTTGACGAGGCGCAGCGGAAGCTGATCGTGACGACCAGCATGTTTATCGGAGATATTACGATTAAAAAAATAGGTTGAGGTCGGATCATGTACAAATTGCGGATGTTCAATATGAAGTGGCAGCTTTTGAGCTACTTCTTTATTGCAAGCTTGATCATAGTGTCCAGCATCTTTATCGCGCTTGAATATTTCCAGGATTATTTCGCTTACTGGGAATTCAAAATGTGGTTTTTGATCGCCATTCTGGCGGTTTGTTTATCCACGGGCTATGTGGCAACGAGAAGGTGGCAGCGCAAAGTGGACGAACTTCACCTGGCCATGCTGGAAATATCGAAAGGCAACTTTTCCAGCCGGATTGAACTGGAACCGGTCGAGCCTTTCCTCTACCTGTATGATACGTTCAATACGATGGCTTCGGCTATCGAGGCCCGCGTACAGCTGCTGCAGCAGTTGGGCGAGGCCGAGGCGATTCGTGACCAGGAACTCACCGAAACCGCGGTTATGGAAGAAAGGCGGAGGCTTGCGCGCGATCTGCATGATACGGTCAGCCAGGAGCTGTTCGCTATCCATATGTCGGCGTCCTCGCTTCCGAAAATGCTGGAAAAAAATCCGGCCGCAGCCGAAGGCGTCATGACTCAACTGATTCAAATGTCGCATCATGCGCAAAAGCAGATGCGCGGACTCATCTCGCAGCTGAGGCCGATCGAGCTGAACGATATGACGCTGCAAGAAGCTCTGGAGAAATGGTTCCCCGAATATTGCCGGGCCCATGAACTTCAGGGCCAGCTTGATGTTATCCTCGGCGAAGCCATATCCGAAGCGATCGAGCACCAGCTGTTTCTCATCGTACAGGAAGGGATGGCGAATGTCGTTAAGCACGCTTCCGCGGAGGAAGTCCGCTTGTCGATTCACGAGCGGGAGCACCAATACATTTTGCAGCTGCAGGATAACGGCCAGGGCTTTGAACGGAGCGGCATTCCTTCGGCCTCGCACGGGCTGACGACGATGAAGGAAAGAGCGCAGAAGCTCGGCGGCGATGTGGAAATCTTCAGCAAACCGGGAGCGGGAACGAGGGTGCAGGTGAAAATTCCGCGTTTTGCGGACGATACCGAAGAAGCGATTGTCAAAAGGAGAGGAAAAGTCGAATGAGTAACGCGATAAAAATTATGATCGTCGATGATCACGATATGGTCCGGGTGGGGCTACGAACTTATATATCTTTGGAACCGGATTTGGAAGTGATCGGGGAAGCCGGCAACGGAAAAGAAGCGCTCGACCTGCTGGAGGGCGCACTTGCGGAATCGCTCCCGGACATCGTGCTGATGGATCTGACGATGCCTGTCATGGACGGTATTGCCGCCACCAAGCTGATCGGCGAAAAATATCCCCGGACCAGAGTCATCATGCTGACGAGTTTCCTGGAAGAGGCGAAGGTCGTTGAAGCGATCGAGTCCGGGGCCATCAGCTATATGCTCAAAACCGTCTCATCGGATCAGCTCGTCCATGCCATTCAGAGCGCATACCGCGGTATGCCGGTCATGAATTCCGACGTTTCTCTCGCGCTGACCAGAGGGATCCGGCAAAAAAGCGCCAAGCCTGAGGAGGACGTACTCACGACCCGCGAAAAAGAAGTGCTTCTCCTCATCGCCGATGGGAAGAGCAATAAAGAAATATCCGAAGAGCTGTTTATCAGCATCAAAACGGTAAAAACCCACGTCAGCAATTTGCTGATGAAGTGCGAGCTGGAGGACCGGACGCAGCTTGCCATCTACGCCCACCGCAAAGGATGGGTTTGACCGGAGGCGGATTCGCACATAAAATCTACATTTTGGCACATTCTAAAGCGTAAGAACTTCAATTCGAACGACTAAAGGAGTGTCAGACCCATGCAACTCATTTCTTCCTCGCTGGAGCAAGTGCAGGAGAGTTTCGGCAGTGTGCGTGAACGCTTGCATGAATTCGACTTTGCCCTGGGCGGCAACTGGGACTACGATCACGGATATTTCGACCGGCATTTGGACGAGGCGAACAAAGTTTGGCTGCGCATCCCGTTCCAAGTCGTAACCGGTCGAATCGAAGGCGACAGTGAGGCGACGGATGCCGTCGTCAGGCTCGGAACGCCTTTTGTGCTTAAGCATGTATATAATGAAGGACTCGATTACGATGCCGAAGCTGCAACTTACGGCGCGATGGTCGATCAATTTCAGACGCCTCTCGATTCCGACGCGAAAATTGAGGAAAATTGGATCGAAGAAGCGGCGGAATTACTGCAAAAAGTGGAGCAATCCTGGGCGCAATAAGCAAAATTTGTTTTTTTACCTCCCGTTTATTGATTTTTAATGTTGGTTTAAGGTTATGGGTGCATGATAGAGCCATAGACAACTAGACCTACAATATTTGGACCCCATAGCATGCACTCATTCTTATTCAAACATGGAGGTAAGAAAAATATGGAAGACAATAAAAAGGATTACAGCGATTTTTTCAAGCCGCAGAACAACGATAACGGCTCGGACAAACCGCACAACGAGCAATCATCCAACCAAGAAAGGCCTTCCTACTATTATTCTTACGGTCCTTACAAGTCGGCATTCAGCGATAACAACAGCTCGGAGCCTTTGACCACATCGGTTTCTGGCGCAGAGGGCACATCAAGCGTTGAAGTGACCCCGCCCAAAAACCTGCGTTCGTTCAGCTTCCAGTCCGAGTCGGGGCAACCGGGAGGTCCGGGGCAATGGGATTACAATACACGTAAACGTACGTCCGGCAAAAGCATTTTCGCCGCCTTCATGGCAGGCGCTCTAGTAGTTGGCGCATTGATGTTCGGAGCGGACAAAATGAATCTGTTCACAGGCCATCAACCGCTGTCAGCCAGCAGCTCTTCCGCATCGACGAAAACTTCGGCCGCTGGCTCAAGCAGCGGCAGCAACGATTTGAAAAACGTAGGACTCGACTTCGCGCGTCCGAACAACATCTCCGAGATTGCGCAAAATGCGGGTCCGGCCGTAGTCAAAGTCGAATCTTTTGTCAAGGCGAAGAAATCGACCCGCGGCAGCGGAAACTCCTTGTTCGACGATCCGTTCTTCCGCCAATTTTTCGGCGATGACGGCAGCGGCGGCAGTGGCGGTGGAAGCCAAAACGACAGCCAGCAAGATTCAGGCAGCGGCACCTTGCAGGAAGCGGGCATGGGTACAGGGTTTATTTTTGAAAAATCCGGCTACATTTTGACCAATGAGCACGTGGTCGACGGCTCCGACGAAGTTCACGTAACCGTTCAAGGCTACGACAAGCCGTTTACCGCCAAGCTGCTGGGCAACAGCTACGATCTCGACTTGGCGGTGCTCAAAATCGAAGGCGCCAAAGACTTCCCGATCCTTCCGCTCGGCAAAGCCGAAGACGTGAACGTCGGCGACTGGGTCGTCGCGATCGGCAACCCTTACGGGTTCGACCATACCGTAACCGTCGGCGTGCTCAGCGCCAAAGAGCGTCCGATCAGCATTCCGGATTCCAAGGGAACCCGCGAGTACAAACATTTGCTGCAAACCGACGCATCGATTAACCCCGGCAACTCCGGCGGTCCGCTGCTGAACTTGAACGGCGAAGTTATCGGCATCAATACGGCGGTAAGCGCGCAGGCGCAAGGCATCGGATTTGCGATTCCGACCAGCACGATCTCATCCGTTCTCGAAAACTTGAAAAACAACGTGGAAATTCCAAAAGAGCCGGTTCCGTATTTGGGCGTAGGCTTGCAGGATATCGGCAAGGATTGGGTCAGCGAACTGAAGCTTGAAAATACGGACGGCGCCCTTGTAGGCAGCGTTCAGCGCAAAAGCCCAGCTTTCCAAGCCGGACTGCGCCAATATGACGTCATCGTCGATATTAACGGCGCCAAAGTGAAAAGCTCGCAAGATCTGATCACGAAAGTTCAGGCGACCAAAGTGGGCGACAAAGTGACGCTGGGTGTTATCCGCGACGGCAAACGCATGGAAGTCCCCGTAACGATAGGCGATAAAAACACATTGTCGGCGACAACCAACAAATAAGACTCAGTTGCATTAAAGGAAGTGGAGACCCGCGGCCGCAAGCTTGCAGGCTCTGCTTTCTTTTTGCTTTCGCGCGATTTTGTTACAATGTATATATCAGGGTTGTAAAATGAAGGGTACAAGAAAGGCGGCTGCTTGCATGAGAGAAAAAATTTTAGTAATAGACGATGACGAAAAAATCACTTCAATGTTGAGGCGGGGCCTTGCCTTTGAAGGATATATGGTAGTGACCGCAAGCAATGGCGCCGAAGGCTTGAAGCAGACGCTGCTGAACGATCCGAATCTGATCGTTCTCGATGTGATGATGCCGCAGATCGACGGCTGGGAGGTCGTGCGCCGGGTTCGCGAGAGCGGCAGCGAGGTGCCGATTCTGATGCTGACAGCCAAGGACGAAATCAGCGACCGGGTCAAAGGTCTCGACCTCGGCGCCGACGATTACCTCGTGAAGCCTTTCGCGCTCGAGGAATTGCTGGCGCGGGTCCGCGTACTGCTGCGCAGACGCGCTGAGCGTCCGGAGCAGCCGACAAACCGGCTGACTTACGAAGATGTGACGCTCGATCTGGATACGCGCGAAGTTTTTCGCGAAGACAAGCTTGTCGAGCTGACGACGAAGGAGTTCGATCTGCTGCATTTGTTTATGCTGAATCCGAAGCGGGTGCTGTCACGGGACATCATCATGGAAAAAATTTGGGGCTACGATTACAGCGGCGAATCCAACGTGCTCGAAGTTTACATCGCCCTGCTTCGCCAAAAAACAGAAGAACACGGGCACAAGCGGATCATCCAGACAGTCCGCGGCGCCGGCTACGTGTTGAGAGGGGAATCGTAAGCGATGTCTCTCCGCCTCCGACTAACGCTCTGGTATTCCGGCATATTGGCGGTGACCATGCTTGTTTTCGGTATCGGGCTTTATTTTTTTCTGAACTATTTTTTGTATGATGGCGTGAAAAGCGATCTCAAAGAGGAAGCCGAAATGAGCTATTCCCGCGTGCAAAAAAGCGTCGCTCTTTCGATCAAAGGGCTGGTCATCGATCTGGAGCTGGAGAACAGAGACTTGAATTCCAATAACATCTCATTGCAGCTGTACAACGTAAAGCTCAAAACGGTGACCCGTTCGGCATTGCTGCTATACAACGGCATTGCTCTGCCTGTTCCGCCGCTTGACAAATTTGCGCATACACCGTCTTATTTTGAAAAGACGAAAGTAGCCGGGAACCAGGATATCCTCATTTATCACATGGGAATATACGGGAGCCTGGACAGACCGGATGAATTGGTCGGGGTGCTGGAGGCTGCTTTTCCGATCGGACACTATGAGTCGACCCTGCTCAAATTGCGTTATGCGCTGGTATTCTGGGCTTTGATTACGATTGTTCTGGCTGCATCCTTGGGCTGGTTCATGTCCAGAAAAGCGTTGATGCCTATCGATCAGGTCATCGAGGCGGCGAATCAGATCGAGAGCGGGACTGACCTTGAGAAGCGGATTCTTTATGACGGTCCGCAGGATGAAATCGGCCGCTTGACGGAAACGATCAACGGAATGCTGTCCCGCATTCAAGTGACGTATTCCGATCTGGAGGAAGCTTACCGGGCTCAGCGCCGCTTTGTATCGGATGCTTCCCACGAGCTGCGGACGCCGCTTACGACGATACGCGGGAATGTGGATTTGCTTGAGAAAATGTGGAAGCAGACTTCCGGCAATGCGCAGCTCGCCACGCCGGATCAAATGCAAATATCGCTGGAAGCGATGCAGGATATCGCCGGTGAAGCGCAGCGCATGAGCAGGCTGGTGAACGATCTGCTCGCGCTTGCGCGGGCGGATGCGGGAGTGCAGATGGAGATGTCCGAGCTCGATATGCTGCCGCTTGTTCAGGAGGTCATACGCCGAACGCAATTTTTGTCGCGTACAGCCGACTGGCAGGTGGGCGATCTGGATGCGCTGAACGACGCCGTCGTGCAGGGAAACCGCGACTATTTGCAGCAGCTTTTGTTCATTTTCATCGAAAATGCTTTCAAATATACGCCGTCAGGCGTCGTCATGCTCGATGCGCTTCGCTCGCCGGGCCTTGTCGGGCTGCGGATCGCCGATACCGGGATCGGCATGAACAAGGAAGATGTGCCGCACATTTTCGACCGTTTTTATCGCGCGGATCTGTCCAGAGGCCAGACGAGCGGCACAGGACTCGGCTTGTCGATCGCCAAATGGATTATTGACGAGCACCGCGGCTCGATCGAAGTTACAACCCGCAAAGACGAAGGCAGCACTTTCATCATCTGGCTTCCCGCCAACTTCCCTCTAACCGTTTAATCCGTTATAATGAAAGAACAAAACTTATATCCGGAGCAGGTGGAGCAAGCATGAAAGTTGTCAAAATATCGCCAAGAGGCTACTGCTACGGCGTCGTAGACGCAATGGCTTTGGCTATGCAAACGGCTAAAAACCTGAATCTGCCAAGGCCTATATATATATTAGGAATGATCGTGCATAATTCGCACGTGACCGACTTCTTTAAGGAAGAAGGCGTAATTACGCTCGACGGCGAGAATCGTCTGGACATTTTGGAGCAAATCGATACCGGAACGGTCATCTTTACGGCGCACGGCGTTTCTCCGGAAGTAAGGCGCATGGCGCGGGAAAAGGGGCTTACCGTCGTTGACGCCACATGTCCGGACGTTACCAAAACCCATGACCTGATCCGCGAAAAGGCTGCCGATGGCTATGACGTGATATATATCGGCAAGAAGGGCCATCCCGAGCCGGAAGGCGCTGTCGGAGTCGCTCCGGGACACGTGCATCTGATCGAGAAGCTGGAGGAAGCGGAGAAGCTGGACATCCGTTCGGAACGAATTATTATTACGAATCAAACGACGATGAGCCAGTGGGACATCAAACATATTATGAACCGCCTGCTGGAGCTGTTTCCCAAAGCCGAAATTCACAATGAAATATGTCTGGCTACCCAGGTACGGCAGGAGGCGGTGGCCGAGCAGGCTAAAGAAGCCGATCTGGTCATCGTCGTCGGAGATCCGAAGAGCAACAATTCCAACCGTCTGGCCCAAGTATCGGAGGAAATTGCGGGCGTCAAGGCGTACCGGATATCCGATATCACCGAGTTGGACCGGAACTGGCTTGCCCATGTTCGCCAGGTAGGCGTCACTTCGGGCGCTTCCACGCCGACTCCGATCACCAAAGAGGTCATTGCGTATTTGGAGAGCTACGATCAGAAAGACGAAACCACTTGGGAAATGAAACGTACTATAAATATGAAGAAGCTCATTCCGGCTGCAAAATCCAAAACAGCGGCGAACGAGTAATTGTTACCAATTCAACTTGATAGGATTGAGAACCGGCATGCAAAGTGCACAGAAGGTGAAACCCAAACATATTCGCTACGATTGGAAAAGCACCAAGAAATGGTTCAAGTATAAGTATTTGCTGCTTTTGCGTGCCAAAGGGGGGCCGTCAAAAGTAGCGCGGGGATTTTCGATCGGTTTGGCAGTCGAAATGTTCACGCTGCCTACGGCCGGATTTGCCTTCCTTCTCATCTTTCCTCTAGTATATTTGCTAAGAGCGAATTTGGCGGGGGCATTAATCGGATTTGTGTTCGGCAAAATCATTTATATCCCGCTCGCATTTTTGAACAAGCATGTCGGAGACCTGCTGGTTCCTAAGCCTTTCAAACATTATCTCATTCATCATTTGCCCGACCTGTTATCGAATATTATCCGCGGAAGCCTGGATTTGATCGTAGGCGGGATGGTCGTTGGAACGATGCTCGGCATTATTATGTATTTCCCTATTTTATTGCTGCTGAAATATCATACGAACCGCAGGAAAGAAAAGCGCAGAATTCGCAAGGCGGAGCTCCTTTTGCCGAACGGCGCGGAATAAAAATAAATTAGTGCTTGACGAACTTTCGTCAAGCATTGTATATTTACTTTAGTGATTAAAAGCGTAGAAGCGAGCAAGCGTTTAAGCATTTAAGCGTTCAAGGGGTTATGCGACAAGTTGGAGCAACACAGTTTATCGGCCAGCAGTAGACTGGTTCATATTTTAAGGAGCGTGAATTCAGATGATCGCAATTACATCGAACAAAATTTCCGGCGAGCGGATCCAGGAGCTCGTTCAATGGATTGAAAAGCACGACGTGCAAGCGCACGTATCCAAAGGGGAAGACCGCACGGTTATCGGTATTATCGGCAAAGCGGATCCCAAGATGGCGGAGCAGCTTCGTCAAATGTCGGGAGTTGAGCAAGTGGTGAAAATTTCCAAATCCTACAAGCTGGCGAGCCGTGACTTCCACCCGGCCGATACGGTGATCAAGATCAAAGACGTGGAAATCGGCGGAGAGCAGCTCGTCATCATGGGCGGCCCTTGCGCGGTGGAATCTCCGGAGCAAATCGACGAGATCGCCCGTCTGGTCAAAGCCGCAGGCGGCCAAGTGCTCCGCGGCGGCGCATTCAAGCCGAGAACAGGTCCTTACAGCTTCCAGGGCGTAGGCGTCGAAGGCTTGATCATGATGGCCGAAGCGGGCAAAAAGCACGGCCTTCTGACCATCACGGAAGTGATGACGCCGGAATACGTGGACGTATGCGCGGAATACGCAGATATCCTGCAGGTGGGAACGCGCAATATGCAAAACTTCGATCTGCTTCGCAAATTGGGAACGATTCAGACGCCTGTACTGTTGAAGCGCGGCTTCAGCTCTACATATGACGAGTTCCTGAACGCGGCCGAATACATTCTTGCAGGCGGAAATCCGAACGTTATGCTCTGCGAACGCGGAATCCGAACATTTGAAACCTACACGCGCAACACACTGGATCTTTCGGCAATTCCGGTGCTCAAACAGCTCAGCCACCTGCCTGTCATTTCCGATCCGAGCCACGGCACGGGCCGCCGCGAACTGGTAGAGCCGATGACCAAAGCATCGGTTGCAGCCGGAGCGGACGGTTTGATTATCGAAATGCATACGGATCCTGATAATTCAATGACAGGCGACGGCGTGCAATCCCTGTTCCCGGATCAATTTGCCAAATTGCTGGTCGATTTGGAAAAGCTCGCACCGCTTCTCGGAAAGAAATTCGATACGAAAAAAGAGCCGATTCTGGCTTAAATAAAGCTCTCACCGGAGGCTGCGCTTCTTCGAAAACGAAGAAGCCGGCCTTTTTCCTGCTTTTTTCACAAATCTGTGAACAGTGTAAGCATAGCTGACACATCCATAAAAAATACCTGACATAAGTATTGACGGTAAGAAGTTAAAAGCTATATAATATGTGCAAGATAACAAGAAAAAGTTGAACAATCATCATGCAAAGTACGTTGAATGTACGGAAATAGGAGGTATTTTTAAAATGTCAGTTCAAAACGTGTTGAACCTCATCAAGGAAAAAAACATCGAGTGGGTAGATTTCCGTTTCGTAGGTCTTTCCGGTAAACAGCAGCATATTTCTTTGCCTGCGACGGAAGTGGACGAAGATACTTTCGTAAACGGCGTAGCTTTTGACGGTTCCTCTATCCCGGGCTTCCGTGGTATCGAACAATCTGACATGGTTATGATGCCAGATACCGAGACTGCGTATGTAGATCCTTTTACAGCGCATCCGACTTTGGTTATTATGAGCAACATTCATACTCCAGAGGGCGAACGCTATGACCGCGATCCTCGCAGCATCGCTCAAAAAGCTGAAGAGTACCTGCAAACTACAGGTATCGGTACAACTGCAAATTTTGCTCCTGAATCCGAGTTCTTCATCTTTGACGATGTGCGTTACGAGTCCGGCATGAACAAATCCTACTTTGAAGTGGATTCCGAAGAAGCAGCGTGGAACTCCGGCCGCAAAGAAGAAGGCGGAAACCTGGCTTACAAAATCCCTGTTAAAGGCGGTTACGTTCCAGTAGCTCCAACCGACAGCCAACAGGACATTCGTTCCGAAATGTGCCGTCTGCTTGCGGATACAGGTCTTCGCATCGAGCGTCACCATCACGAAGTTGCTACAGCGGGTCAAGCTGAAATCAACTTCCGTTTCGACACTTTGACTAAAACTGCAGACAACCTGCTCAAATACAAATACATCGTTTCCAACACAGCTAGACAATACGGCAAAGTGGCAACATTCATGCCAAAACCTCTGTTCGGCGACAACGGCAGCGGTATGCACGTTCATATGTCCATCTTCAACGGCGGAGAGCCTCTGTTCTATGAAAAAGGCGCTTACGCGAACTTGAGCGAAATGGCTATGCATTATATCGGCGGTATCCTGTACCACGCTCCTGCGCTGATCGCAATCACAAACCCAAGCACGAACTCTTTCAAACGTCTGGTTCCTGGTTACGAAGCGCCGGTTAACCTGGTATTCTCCAAAGGCAACCGTTCCGCAGCCGTTCGTATTCCGATCGCAGCTGTGACTCCTAAAGGCTGCCGCATCGAGTTCCGTACTCCGGACAGCACGGCTAACCCATACCTTGCTTTCGCAGCTATGCTGATGGCGGGTCTTGACGGTATCAAAAAGAAAATCGATCCGACCGCTCTTGGTTACGGTCCTTTCGACAAAAACATCTATGAAATGTCCGATGCTGAAAAAGCGGAAATCCGCAGCGTTCCTGGCACGCTGGACGAAGCTTTGGACGCTCTTGCGGCAGATTCCGACTTCTTGCTTGAAGGCGGCGTATTTACGCAAGATTTCATCGACAACTACATCGAATTCAAACGCGGAGAAGCAAAACAAGTGGCTATCCGCATTCATCCGCACGAGTACTCCCTGTACTTCGATTGCTAATCTGTACGCTCTTATACTATTATTAAACAAGCTGGTTCTTCGGCAGTCATTTGCCGGAGGACCAGTTTTTGCATCTAAATACGACACCCACTGACGGGAAGGATGAGCTGGAATGAACATAGCCTTACTTGCGGGAAGCAATCGGAAAGCGGCAGCGAGCACGGGGCTGGCCAAATATATCAAGCAAGCGATCGAGCGGAAGGGCAATCAGGCTGTGTTGATTGATTTGTATGCAGCGCCTCTGCCGTTTTATTCGCCCGATACGGTATATACCGATCACGAAGGGCTGGCCGCGCTGGCAAAAGCGATGCTGGGTGCCGACGGCATCGTGCTCGCATCGCCGGAATATCACGGCAGCATGACCGGCGTTCTCAAAAATGCGCTCGATCACCTTGGGCAGGATCATTTTAAGGGCAAAGCCGTGCTCGCAGCCAGTTCCGCCGGAGGGGCGGTCGGCGTCAGCACGCTCCAACATATGCAAGTAACGGTGCGCAACCTGCACGGCATCAACTGCCCGGAATGGATCTCGATCGGCGGCGATCAGAGAGCAGGCTTTGAAGACGGGCCTATAGAAGCCCAGATAAGCCCCAATGTGCAAGCCCGCGTTCACCGGGCGGTTGACGCTTTTCTGCATCTGGCGGGCTTGCTTAGGAAATAAGCATGGCTCTAGCCGGATGGGGGGGGCTGGAGCCCTAAAGTTTGGCGCGGCCGTTCATGAAACGGCTGGCTGAGCAGCCCGGAAAACCTGCGAAAGTGCAGGTTTTTTCCGGGAAAGCGGCTCGTTTTGGCGAAATTCCTGCAATTGTGCAGGAATTTTCGATGAAAATGAGCCTGAGCCCGCGCATTCGATGAAAACCTGCACATTTGCAGGAATTTTTCGTTGCCGGCGTATTGACGAGCAAAAACCTGCACTTTTGCAGGTTTTCTTCGCGCAGCCGGGCAGATGTGCTGCTGGGCCAAGCAGGCTGCCCTGTGTCAATGCGCAGCCAGAGCTGTAACGGTACCGCCGATGATTTCCGGCGGTCATCTCCAGCGGACTGTACTAAAGCCATGAATCTTGGCTGAGGAACTGGCCGGACTCCATTGCAAGCTTGGCGTGTCAATGCCTTTTAGTGGTAAAATGATAGAGAATTGGAGAACGAACGAATAGCGGGAAGAGCGGCAAGGAGAAACCCATGGAAGCAAAGCCAATAACCGACCATTTGCAGCATCATTTGCGGATTCTTTTTATCGGCTACAATCCGAGTATCCGCTCGGGAGAGACGGGCCATCATTATGCGAGCCCAAGCAACCGTTTTTATCGCATTTTGCATGCGGCTGGGTTGACGGATCGCTTGTACAAGCCTCAGGAGGACGGGGACATGCTCCGCCTTGGTTACGGCTTCACGAATATTGTCGCCAGACCTACCCTGACGGCCGCCGAGATTGCGCCGGAGGAATATAAGGAAGGCCGGGAGATTTTGCGCAAAAAAATCGAAATTTACCGGCCGCGAGTCGCATGTTTCGTCGGAAAAGGCGTGTATGAGCAGTACAGCGGCAGACGGGGAATGGCCTGGGGAGTACAGCCGGAACCGGTCGTGCCCGGCGTCATCGAATATGTGTGTCCCTCCTCCAGCGGCCTCGTTCGCATGAAATTGGAGGAGATGGTGTCAATATTTGGCGGGATGCTGACGTTAAGCGAAGCAGAGGAGGATAAAGGATGAACATTCCATGGCTCGAATGGGCGAAACAAATTCAGGCGATCAGTCAGGCCGGGCTTGAGTATGGCGAAAACGGGTACGATCTGGAGCGCTACGAGGCGCTGCGCAGCATCAGTGTCGAGATGATGAGCTACTTTACCGAAACGCCGGTTGAAAAGGTGAGAGAGCTGTTTGCCAGCGATTCGGGCTATGCGACGCCGAAAGTGGATGTAAGAGCCGTCGTCTTCAGGGAGGACAAGATTTTGCTTGTCCGCGAAAGAGCAGACGGCGCCTGGTCTATGCCCGGAGGCTGGGCGGATATCGGCTACACGCCCTCCGAGGTCGCCGTCAAGGAGACCAAGGAGGAAGCCGGCTACGACGTCAAGCCGGTCCGTTTGCTGGCGCTGCTGGACAAAAAGCGCCACCCGCACCCGCCCTCGCCGAACCACGTGTACAAGATATTCATCTTGTGCGAACTGGAAGGCGGCGAGGCGTTGACGGACGCCCTGGAGACGACGGGCGTCGGCTTTTTCGGCGAGAGCGAGCTGCCGCCGCTCTCGATCGAGCGGAACACCGCCTGCCAGGTGCAGCGAATGTTCGAGCTTTACCGCAGCCCCGGTTCGCAGGCGCTGCTTGATTAGCATAACGTTGCAAGCATACGTTCAAACTGTACCGAATCGTTCAAGTTTTAAACGTAATCCCAAAAAGCTTTTGTGAATGTAACGAGCCGAGACACCCTTATTTCGTGGTAAACTGTCCGTTTGAACGATGGGGGAACCGGTTCGTTACAATGCAGCTGCCGGTCAGAGCGTTTGAAGGAATGCGTAAATCCGTTCCAACGCTTCGTCCAGCAAAACCTGCGAAGTCGCGTAGGAGCAGCGGACAAACCCTTCTCCGCCGGAGCCGAAAACTTGCCCGGGAACGGTTACGACATTGGCCTCCTGCAGCAGCCTGTGAGCAAACTGTTCCGAGCTTAACCCGGTATGCGCGATCGAAGGAAACGCATAGAAGGAGCCCAGCGGTTCGTGGCAGGGAAGCCCGACCTGCCTTAAGCCTTGGACGAACGACTTCCGGCGCTTATTGTAGGAGGCGATCATCCGGTCTTTTTCCTCCAGGCCGTTCCGGAGGGACTCGATAGCGGCAATCTGGCCCAAAATAGGCGCGCACATGAGCGTGTACTGGTGAATTTTCAGCATCGCCGAAATGAGCTCCCGGTGGCCGCACACATAGCCGACCCGCCATCCGGTCATGGCGAACGCCTTCGAAAAGCCGCTGACCACCAGCGTCCGGTCTTTCATTCCGGGCAGCGAAGCGAAGCTGACGTGTGTGCTGCCGTACGTCAACTCGGCGTAAATTTCATCCGAAATTACTACGAGGTTGCGTTCTTCCACAATTTTAGCTATCGGCAGCCAGTCCTCGCGGGTCATAATTCCGCCTGTCGGATTGTTCGGGTAACAAAGCACAAGCACTTTGGAACGGGGAGTCAGCTTTGCTTTCAGCGACTCTGCCGTAAGCTTGAACTGATCTTCGGCAAAAGTTTCGACAGCTACGGGCTTGCCCCCGCCCAGAAACGTAATCGGCGAATAAGAAATGTAGCAGGGGACCGGGATCAAAATTTCATCGTCCTGCGTAATCAGGGCGCGCAAGGCCAGATCGATGGCTTCGCTGCTGCCTACGGTAACCATGATTTCGTCAGCGGGGTCGTACGTCACCTGAAAGCTAGCGGACAAGTACTCCGCAATCGCCTCCCGCAGCTCGGGCAGCCCGGCGTTGGGCGTGTACGAGGTTTTGCCTTTTTCCAGCGCATGAATGCAGGCGTCCCGGACGTGCTTTGGCGTAACGAAATCCGGCTCGCCTACGCCAAGCGAGATTACGTCTTTTCTGCCTGCCGTGAAATCGAAAAACTTGCGGATGCCCGAAGGCGGCATATCGCGCACCGCAGGCGTCAATAGTTCCCTTATGGATGAATGAGTCATGCTGGTTTCCTCCTTTTTTTGGAAAACAAAAAAACCCGCCCCATAAGGGACGAGTTATTACCCGTGTTACCACCCTAGTTTCACTTCATGCGAAGCGACACTCCGTTCACGTATCCATCAATACGTGTTCCCGTTAACGCTGGAATTGCGGCAGCACCTACTTGGTTTTCAGCCTGCTTCTCGGAGATGGCTTTCGGTTATCGTCTGAACGTTGGCTCGCACCTGCCCCAACTCTCTGCGGATCAGCCGGATAACTTACTCTTTCTCTTCACAGAATTTCGAACTCATATCAAGTTGAGGTTATTATAAGCATAGACGCTGGAAAAAAGCAAGACCTAAATTATTCAACTCGCTGAAAAGTGGGGAGCAGGTATCGCATGCAGGCCCCTGGGACAAGGCGGCTTGGCAGGGGAAAGCCTGCGAAAGTGCAGGTTTTTTCTGTAATCAATGGGTCATTTTGGCGAAAATCCTGCGATTGTGCAGGAATTTTCGATAAAAATGAACCAAAGCCCATATTCGCGGCGAAAAGCCTGCACAATTGCAGGAATATGTCGTAGCCAGCGTGTCAACCGAGTAAAAACTGCACTTTTGCAGGTTTTCTTCGCGAAATCAGGTGAATTGTGCGTCAGGTTCAGGCATGTGAGGTTCTGGGAAGCTTGCAAAAAGAAAGTGCAGGGATTTTCGCCCAAAAGACAAAGAGACGGGGCTTTAGTCGCCTAACCTGACAGTATTGGCGGGTATCGGCGGGAGCGACATCGGTGGGTGCTGATGGAAGTTGGCGCTGCGAGAGCGGCACCGGCGTGAGCGGGCAGTGGCGAGCGCGACAGGCGGAAGCCGGAGCTAGCGGAAGCGGCTCATCGACGAAAGCGGCGAGCCTCACTGGGCGCGGGTATCAGCGGAAGCAGGCGCCCACGAAAGCGGCATTGACGAGCGAGCGCGGGTACCGGCGTGAGCGGGCGCCCGCGAAAGCAGCATCGACGAGCATGGGTACCGATAGCGGCGGCAGTGAGAGCCAGCGGAAGCAGGCGCCCACGAAAGCGGCATTGACGAGCGAGCGCGGGTACCGGCGTGAGCGGGCGCCCGCGAAAGCAGCATCGACGAGCATGGGTACCGATAGCGGCGGCAGTGAGAGCCAGCGGAAGCAGGCGCCCGCGAAAGCAGCATTGGCGAGCGCGGGCACCGGTAGCGGCGGCAGTGAGAGCACCATTGGCGAGCGCGGGCACCAGTAGCGGCGGCAGTGAGAGCCAGCGTGAGCGAGCAGTCAGTGGCGGGAGCGAGCGCCGCTGGAAGCCGGCCGCGCGGCGTCAGTGCAGACCCGGCGCGCCCAGCGGGAACGCGCCGAGCGGCTCGTAGGCCGGCTGTCGGCCCAGGTGGCTGCGGTAGAGGACGATGTCCTCTACCCGCCACGCGGCCCAGCCGGCCGCAGGCGCCGCCTCCGCCAGCGCGGCGCGCCGGAAGGGCCCCGCCGCTGCGCGGTAGCGGCGGGCCAGTGTGATGTGCGGCCGGTAGGGGCGAGCCTCGGCCGGGAAGCCGTGGCGGGCGCAGGCGCCGCTAACTTCGCGCTGGAGCTTGCCCAGCGCATCGAGGTCGCCGGCAACGCCCGCCCACAGCACCGTCGGCGCCGCCGGCGGCCCGAACACGCCGAGTCCTTCGGCGTGCAGGGCTAGCGGTGTCGCCGACGCGGCGAGCTGGCGCAGGTCGTGCGCCAGCGCTTCCGCAGTCCCGGCGGATGCGTCGCCGAGGAAGCAAAGCGTAATGTGGACGTCCTGCGGATGCGTCCACTTGTGAAAAGGCAGCTTCTCCTGAGCGCTGCCTTTCCACGCGTCCAGCGCCGCTTTGGACGCGTCGGGGAGACGGATGCCGACGAACAGCCGGTACGGGTCGGCGGAAAAATTTTGAAGAGACATACTATTCCTCCTAGAGCTTTGTATTGGTGCCGTTTGACATGCGGACTTAAAGCTTAGCATGTCCAGCAGAGGTTTTACTTGATGCGTGAGGCGAATCTTGCTATCATAACCATAGTATATTAAGCAAAGGTGGGTTATTCATGAGCAATCGTGCGTATAATTTTAATGCGGGGCCTGCGGCGCTTCCGCTCGAAGTGCTGCAAAAGGCGCAGGAGGAGCTTGTCGAATTTAAAGGAATCGGCATGTCGATTATGGAAATCTCCCACCGCAGCGCGGAATATGAGCAGGTCCACAACGAAACTCAGCAGCTGCTCAAACAAATTTTCGGCATTCCGGAAGGGTATCAGGTGCAATTTCTGCAAGGCGGTGCGAGCACGCAGTTTGCCATGATTCCGATGAACTTCCTCAAACAGGGCAAAGTGGGCAGCTATGTTCTGACCGGCGCTTGGGCGGAGAAAGCGGTTCAGGAAGCGGGATTGTTCGGCGAAGTGTCCATCGCAGCCAGCTCGAAAGAGCAAAAGTTTATGAAAATTCCGGATTTAAGCGAAATCAACATTCATCCGGATGCAGCCTATTTGCACCTCACTTCCAATGAAACGATCGAAGGGGCGCAGTTCCAAAGCTTTCCGGACACAGGCAGCGTGCCGCTGATCGCCGATATGTCCAGCGACATTTTGAGCCGTCCTGTCGATGTGTCGAAATTCAGCATGATCTACGCGGGCGCGCAAAAAAACCTCGGTCCGTCCGGCGTTACCGTCGCTATCCTGAAAGAGGACATGCTCCAGGATTTGCCAAAAACCATTCCAACGATGCTGCGCTATGAAATCCATGGCAAAAACAACTCGTTGTATAATACGCCGCCGGTGTACTCCATCTACATGGTAAACCTTGTGCTGAAATGGATTCAAGAGCAGGGCGGACTTGCGGCCATCGAGAAAAACAACCTCGAAAAAACAGGCCTGATCTACAGCGCGATCGATCAAAGCGGAGGCTTCTACCGCAGTCCGGTCGATGCGGGCAGCCGTTCGATGATGAACGTGACGTTCCGTCTGCAGGATGAGGAGCTTGAGAAGAAATTTATTAAAGAGTCCGAGCAGAACGGCTTTGTCGGTTTGAAAGGCCATCGCAGCGTAGGCGGATTAAGAGCTTCGACTTACAACGCGGTAACGTACGCTTCCTGCAAAGCGTTGGCTGACTTTATGGCCGATTTCCAAAAGCGCAACGGATAAATCGACCGGCTGGACTTGTATCATTCAATTTTTAAAGCTATTCAGGGCGTTGTTCCGTCCCTGGATAGCTTTGTTTGGTGTTTTGGCATAAAATTGGATTTATTTGGGAGAGAGGGCTTCGTCCCGTTGTTGTTGCATGGGGTCCTAAAGGCCTATGAGGATGCTGGCATGGACCTATTTTTTTGTTTTTGGTGCACCACTTTCGTACCGGATTATCCCCAGTTTATCCCCAGATTTGCAAGCGAATATCCCCAGCGCATTGCTCTGAATGATGAAATCAGGACTCCGATTTAGCCCGCGCCGGACAAGGAACAGCCGAAAATGACGTTCCTTATTTTGCCATTTCACGCCTTTTATCCACATTTTTTTTGCCGTTTTTTATAGCTGAACGAGGCTTCCGAAATGAGAGATTTTCGAGGTTTGATAGTCGGATTTGCTCATTGACAAACACTATATCTTGATATAAATTGAAATCTATCAACTATATCTCGTGATGGATAGGTGCTTCGCGTTCTAGAGACACGCACGAAGCTTAATAGGGAAGTCCGGTGCAAATCCGGCGCGGTCCCGCCACTGTTCAGGAGGAGTTTTCATCCGATTGCCACTGGCTTGCTCCGATAGGAAAGCCGGGAAGGCGGATGGGAATGATGATCCCAAGCCAGGAGACCTGCCTATTCGTAAGAATCACCCCTACGGCAGATAGGAAGGTGTCCAGACTCCCACTCCAGTGGCAGGCGTTATGTTCGCATGTTCCTGTGGCGTATTCGGTCCTTCTTTTTGCCGAATGCGCCATTTTAATGGTTTTGACAGAAGGAGACGAAATCCCATGCTGATTGCTTACGATTCCAAGACGGGAAATGTCCGCAGATTTATTAAAAAATTAAATTTGCCTGCGGTTCAAATTGAAGAGGCGATGAAGATGGATGAACCTTTCGTGCTTGTCACCTATACGACAGGCTTTGGTCAAATTCCGGAGAAAGTCGCACACTTTTTGGAGCGGAACCATCCTAGGCTCCAAGGCGTAGCGGCCAGCGGGAACCGGAATTGGGGAGATGGATTCGCAAAGAGCGCGGACCGCATCGCCGAGCGTTACGGCGTGCCTGTGCTCGGCAAGTTTGAACTGTCCGGAACCCGGCAGGATGTTCAGCGATTTGTTCAGGAGGTGCACGCAATTGCGGCATATTGAGTTAAACAACCAGATCATGCAGCGCGGTGTCGACGGCTTTTTTCAATTGGAGAAAGACCGGGAAGCCGTGCACGAATTTATGGAAGAAGTGAACCGCAACAGCCTTCATTTTGCCGATACGGCTTCGAAGGTTCGTTACATGATAGATAACAACTTTTACGAGGATGTTTACGAGAAATATTCCGCATCCGAAGTTGAAGATACATACAAAATCACTCACGAATATAACTTCGAATTCTCCTCGTATATGGCGGCTTCGAAGTTTTATACGGATTACGCTTTGCGCAGTGACGATAAAACCCTTTATCTTGAGCATTATGCGGACCGGGTCGCGATTGTGGCGCTTTACTTGGGTCGCGGCGATGCGGAAACGGCGAAACAGTTGGCGAAATCGATGATGGAACAGCGGCTGCAGCCTGCGACGCCGACGTTTTTGAATGCCGGCAAAAGCCGCAGGGGCGAGATGGTATCCTGCTTCCTGCTGGAGATGGACGATTCGCTGAATTCGATTAACTATGTGCTGGGCACGTGCATGCAGCTGTCCAAAATCGGCGGCGGCGTGGCCGTCAATCTGTCCAAGCTGCGCGGCCGCGGAGAATCGATCAAAGGCGTCGAGCGTGCGGCCAAAGGCATTATGCCGGTGCTCAAGCTTATGGAGGACGCTTTTTCCTATGCGGATCAGATGGGCCAGCGCAAAGGTTCCGGAGCGGCGTATTACAACATCTTCGGATGGGACCTCATGGAATTTTTGGACAGCAAAAAAATCAATGCGGACGAAAAGTCGCGCCTCAAAACGCTGTCGATCGGTTTGATCGTGCCGAATAAATTCTACAAACTGGCCGAAGAGAACCAGCCGCTGCATGTGTTCGCGCCTTATACGGTATACAAAGCGTACGGCAAGCACCTTGACGATATGGACATGGACGAGATGTACGACACGCTGCTGGCGGACCCTAGAGTCAAAAAGAAACCGGTGATGAGCGCCCGCGAAATGCTCGTAAAAATCGCCACGACGCAGCTGGAATCCGGCTATCCTTACATGATGAACCGCAGCAATGCAAATTTGGCGCACCCGCTCAAGCAGATCGGCGCGATCAAGATGTCTAACCTTTGCACGGAAATTTTTCAGCTGCAGGAGACGTCGGAGATCGGCGATTACGGCGATGAGAACCTGATTCGCAGAGATATTAGCTGCAATCTGGCTTCCTTGAACATAGCGAATGTCATGGATCTGAAAAAGCTGCGCGAATCGGTGCACGAGGGCATGATTGCGCTGACCTCCGTCAGCGATATGACGACGGTCGCCAACGCGCCGGGCGTAGCGAAGGCGAACCGCGAGCTGCACTCGGTCGGACTGGGTGCGATGAACCTGCACGGATATTTGTCCAAAAACAAGATCAGTTATGAGAGCGAAGAAGCGAAAGATTTTGTCCGCACGTTTTTCATGGCGATGAATTTCTTCTCGATTGAAAAAAGCATGGAGATCGCGAAGTCGAAGGGCGAGACGTTCGACGGGTTCGAGCTTTCGGAATATGCCGGCGGCGCTTATTTTGACCGCTACTTGCAAACCGATTACCGCCCGGTCACAGACAAGGTGAAACAACTGTTCGAGGGCATGCAGATTCCTTCTCCGGACGATTGGGCCAAGCTGAAGGAAGAAGTGCGCGCTCACGGGCTTTACCATGCGTACAGAATGGCTATCGCTCCTACGCAAAGCATTTCGTACATCCAGAATGCGACTTCCAGCGTCATGCCGATCGTCGAGCCGATCGAAACGCGGACGTACGCGAACTCGACGACGTATTACCCGATGCCGTATTTGCGAAGAGACAATTTCTTCTTCTATAAATCGGCGTATCAAATGAACCAATTCAAAATTCTTGACCTGATTGCCGAAATCCAGACGCATGTCGATCAAGGCATTTCGACGGTGCTTCATGTCAACAGCGATGTGACGACCAGACAGCTTGCGCGCTATTATTTGTACGCTGCCCGTGTCGGGTTAAAATCGCTCTATTACACGCGGACGAACCAGCTCTCCGTTGAAGAGTGCGTCAGCTGTTCGGTGTAACGGGAAGGGGAATGAATACAAGATGACCACCAAGAGAGCCGTCAACTGGAACCGGCCTGACGACGATTTTACGATCACGTTCTGGAATCAAAATATTATGCAGTTTTGGACGGACGAAGAAATTCCTCTGTCTGACGATAAAATGTCCTGGATGACGCTGAACGAAGCGGAGCGCGACCTGTATATGAAAGTGCTGGGCGGGCTTACGCTGCTCGATACGATGCAGGGCGGCGTAGGGATGCCAAGAATTTTGGAGCATGTGGACGGGCTGCAGCGCAAAGCGGTGCTCAGCTTCATGGGCATGATGGAGCAAATTCACGCCAAATCGTACAGCAGCATTTTTACGACGCTGTCTACGACGGAGGAGATCAACGACATTTTCCTCTGGGTGGAGCGAAATCCGTATTTGCAGTTCAAGGCGAATACGATTGCCAAATATTACGACGGCATTCACACCCGCAAGGATCTGTATTTGGCGATGGCGGCATCCGTGCTGCTTGAAAGCTATTTGTTCTATAGCGGCTTTTTCTATCCGCTGTATTTGGCCGGCCAAGGCAAGATGACGAGCAGCGGCGAAATCATAGATCTGATTTTGCGCGACGAAAGCATTCACGGGCTGTATGTGGGCGTGCTTGCCCAGGAAGTGTACGAGGAGCTGACTCCGCAGGAGCAGGACGAGGCTTACGAGACTTTGACCGCGCTTCTGAAGGAGCTTCATGCGAATGAGGAAGGGTACACGGAGGATCTGTACAGCGCGATCGGCCTGGACCGGGAAGTGAAGGCGTTCCTGCGTTATAACGCGAACAAGGCGTTTATGAATCTCGGGCTCGACCCTGCATTCCCGGAAGAGGAGATCAATCCGATCGTGCTGAACGGACTCAGCACCAAGACGAAGCAGCACGACTTTTTCTCCAAAAAAGGCAACGGCTACGTTCGCACGATTCATGTGGAGCCGCTGAATGACGACGATTTTGTTTTTGACAATTTGTAAGAAAAGCTTGTATAAAAATTAATATTCATGTATAGTTATACATTGTATCGAATGTAAGCAGACAATTGCATATTGTGGAGACAGGTGCTCTTGCCCGAACGAATCGTTCTTGGGCTTGAGTTTAAAAGGGAAGTTCGGTGCAAAGCCGACGCGGTCCCGCCACTGTAACAGAAGAGTCGCAGCAAACATCGCCACTGGTTGAATGAATAACCGGGAAGGCTGCTGCCGATGATGACGCTGATAGCCAGGAGACCTGCCTGTTTCAACGACACTGCTTTTACCTACGGGAGATAGGGAGGTGTTAGATGGCAACCGATAAGTATAATCGCGAGGCGTCTTTCCCTTTGTCTTTTTGAGGGAACGACGTCTTTTTTGTGTTCCGCTCAGAAAGTACAAATGAGGAAAACGGAGGCGAGCTTAAGTGGCTGGTGCAATAAAAATTGGCAATTTGGGATATCCGAGAATCGGTGAGGACCGGGAATGGAAAAAAGCGCTGGAGGCGTTCTGGTCCGGTAAAATAAGCGAGCAGGACTTAGTGGCGGAGATGGAGCGGATCCAGCTCGCGCATGTGCAATTTCAAAAATATGCGGGGCTGGACGAAATCCCGGTAGGCGATTTCACTTATTACGATTCGATGCTGGATATGGCGGTCATGTTCGGTATCGTTCCGGCGAGGTTCGCGCATTCGGGAGGGCGCGTGCCGCTTGCCACTTATTTCGCGATGGCGCGCGGGAACAGTCAGGGTGCAGCCTGTGAAATGACAAAATGGTTTAATACGAATTATCACTACATCGTCCCGGAAATCGGGGAGGACGCACCAACGTTAACATACAACAAACCGCTGGAGGCGTACCGCTTTGCCAAGTCCAGGGCGGACGTCGAAGGCAAACCTGTGCTGGTCGGGCTGTACACGTTCCTCAAGCTGTCGAAGGGGTTCGCGGCTTCGCGGCTCGGCGAGAAAGTCGGGCAGTTTTTGCCGGTCTATTTGCAGGTGTTGAAGGAACTGGCGCAAGAAGGCGTCGCTTGGGTGCAGATCGATGAGCCCGCCTTGACGACGAATCCGTCTGCGGAGGAACTTGAGCTTGTGGAGCAAATTTACGGCGCCATCCATCGGGAAGTGCCGGGGTTGAACGTGATGCTGCAGACTTATTTTGAGGCGGTCGAGCATTATGAGCGGGTGGTCCGCTTGCCTGTTCAAGGCATCGGACTGGATTTCGTGCACGATGGCGGGGCCAATTTACGGGCTGTGGAGGCGCACGGATTTCCGGCCGACAAGCGCCTTGGCGCAGGCATTATCGACGGGCGCAACATATGGCGCGCCGACCTGGAAGCGAAGCTGCTGCTGGCGCAAAAGCTTGCGGCACACGTACCGCACGAGCGGCTGGTGCTCCAGCCGTCCTGCAGCCTGCTGCATGTGCCTGTAACCGTTGTGCGGGAAACGAAGCTTCCCGCCGCATTAAAGCAGGCGCTTGCTTACGCCAACGAGAAGCTGGTCGAACTGAGGCTGCTCGGCCAGGCGCTCGCAGGCGGACAGGAATCCGCTGCGGCCGAGTGGCAGTGGAACCGGGAGGCGCTTGCCGGCTTCCGCGCGCTGCCTGAGCGGAACCGCCAGGATGTGGCCGCGCAGTTGGCCGGGCTTGAGGCAGTCTCGCATACGCGCGGTCTGCCGTTTGCCGAGCGCTTTGCGCTGCAAGCCGCCCACTGGAAGCTTCCGCTGCTGCCGACGACGACGATCGGCAGTTTCCCGCAGACGCCGGAGGTACGCAGCGCCCGCCTGAAATGGCGGAAGGGCGAGCTGGACACGGCGAAGTACGAAGCGTTCATCGATCAGGAGATTGCCAGCTGCATCAAGATCCAGGAAGAGATCGGCCTGGATGTGCTCGTCCATGGCGAGTTCGAACGCACGGACATGGTGGAATATTTCGGCGAGAAGCTGGACGGCTTCGCCTTTACGCAGAACGGCTGGGTGCAATCGTACGGCTCCCGCTGCGTCAAGCCGCCCGTCATTTACGCGGATGTCGCATTCGCGGCGCCGATGACGGTGAAGGAAAGCGCCTATGCCCAGTCGCTGACGGCTCTTCCGGTTAAAGGCATGCTGACCGGGCCGATCACGATTTTGAACTGGTCGTTCGTCAGAGACGATTTGAGCCGCGAACAGGTGACGAACCAGATCGCACTGGCGCTGCGCAAGGAAGTCGAAGCGCTGGAGAGCGCAGGCATCGAGATGATCCAGGTTGACGAGCCGGCGCTCAGAGAGGGCTTGCCGCTGAAGGTGAAGGATCAGCAGAGTTATTTGGAATGGGCGGTCAAAGCGTTCCGTATCGCCACTTCCAGCGTCAAGGATACGACGCAAATTCATACCCACATGTGCTACTGCGAGTTCCATGACATGATCGATTCCATACGCGCATTGGATGCGGACGTGATCTCGATTGAAACGTCCCGCAGCCACGGCGAGCTGATCTCGAGCTTCGAGCTGCAGGGCTACGATCACGGCATCGGTCTGGGCGTGTACGACATTCACAGTCCGCGCGTGCCGCAAGCGGAGGAAATGACCGAGATGATCGGGCGGGCGCTCCGGGTGCTGCAGCCGGAATTGTTCTGGATCAATCCCGATTGCGGCCTGAAAACGCGGAAGTGGGAAGAGACGGAAGCCTCTTTGCGGCATATGGTGGAAGCGGCCCGTCAGGCACGCGAAGCATTTAGCGAATCAGTTCGGGCTTAATAGACGGCAGGAATAAAAAAGAGCACCTCCAACCTCTCCGGTAAAGAGAGCTGGGGGTGCTTTTTCGTTCATGAGGGGGATGCGCCAGTTGCGGCTAGGCAAGCGATTCCTTCACTGCAGGCTCGGTCAGCTTGTAGCCGACGTTGCGAATCGTGACGATATATTCGGGGTTGCGCGCATTGTTCTCGATTTTATCGCGCAAATGGGAGATGTGAACGTCGACAATCCGCGTATCGCCGAGGAAGTGGTAGTCCCATACGCCGTGCAGCAGCTGCTGGCGGCTGAGCACTTTCCCGCGGTGCTTGCAAAGGAAGAGCAGCAGTTCGAACTCTTTGGGCGTCAGCTCGATCGGAGTGCCGCTGACCGTAACTTCGCGCTGATCCGAGCGGATCGTAATCTGGCCGATGTGCATAGGCGCGTTCTCGTTCGTGGACGGCAGCGCCTGCACGCGCCGCATAATAGCCTGGATGCGGGAGATCAGCTCCTGCGGGCTGAACGGTTTGGTCATATAATCGTCCGCTCCGTTGTCCAATCCGGCGATTTTGTCGGTCAAGTCCTGCATAGCGGTCAGCATAATGATCGGCACGAGATTGTTTTGGTTTCTCAGCTTGCGGCAAACCTGGAAACCGTCCATTTTGGGCAGCATCAGATCCAGTACGATCAAATCCGGACGGAACGTCTGAATAGCTTCAAATACGGCTTCGCCGTCGTAAACGCACTGTACTTCGTATCCTACCAGTTTCAAGTTGAATTCTATAAGCATCGAAATGGACGGCTCGTCATCCACAACTAATATTTTTCTTTTCATCGATATGTCGGCTCCTTTAATCGAATGATAAGTCTATTATGAAGGTATTCTATCAACGACATATTAAGATAAAGTTATCCCTGTGTTAAATTGATTTCCTGCTGCTCTTATAATAGGATATAATGTGAGGTGAATTTGACGGAAATGGCTTTTCATATCGTGCTGGTCGAACCAGAAATACCCGCAAATACAGGCAATATATCCCGCACTTGCGCGGCGACGGGAACTTATCTGCATTTAGTAAGGCCTTTAGGCTTCCAAACCGACGACAAAACGTTGAAACGCGCGGGGCTTGATTATTGGCATTCCGTAAAGCTGGAATACCACGATTCGTTTGACGAGGTGCTGCAAGCATATCCGGACCGGAGGTTTTTCTTCGCGACGACGAAGGCGGAAAAGCGTTACACGGATTTTACATTTCAGGACGGCGATTTCTTTGTTTTTGGCAAGGAAACCAAAGGCTTGCCTGACTCTATCCTGAGCGCGCATCCGGAAACTTTGATGCGGATGCCGATGAGCGATGCGGTGCGGTCGCTTAATCTTTCCAACTCCGCCGCAATTATTTTATATGAAGGTTTGCGGCAGACCGGTTTCGCCGGCCTCACGTAAGCTGGCGGATTGATCGCCGGGCCCAGGCGCTGCGGCGCGGCAAAAAAGCCTATGAGCTGCCCGTTTCCGAAAGGAAGCCGGCAGTTCACAGGCTTTTTTTCACTCCATCGGGAAATTGTCCCATGGCCATTTGTTTTTTTCGATGCCTTTCACCCATTGTTCGGAAAAGCTCACGTATTTAATGTGCGTGCGGGTGCCGAATGCATAAGCGGCATGGATCATTCCGTCTTTCGATTGGATGAGAAAGGGGTATTCGTATCTCCGGTTGAACCGCGCATTCTTTTCCCCGCAATAATGATCTCCCGTGTCAATATGCCGCATGTACGGCCAAGTTTTTCCTTCGTCCTCGGAAATTGCTATCGTAACGGGAACTCTTTCATAGGGCCAAATCGTTACATCCGGATCTTCGTTTGCGCTGCAATTGTTGAAAATGATGGCGATGCCGCCGCTTTGGAGGCGAATGGCGCGGATCGATGCATTGTTGTTCGGGAGCGCCGTTTTCTCGGGTACGGTCCAGCTTTCCCCGTAATCCGACGATCGGCTGGAATAAATCCGGTCCGCATTGCGGCTGCGGAAAAAAGCAGCGAGCTTGCCGTCGTCAAGCTCCACGATGGAAGCGTGGACTCTCCCTCTGCTGCCGGGAATTTCAATTTTTCGCCATGAACGGCCCTCATCGTCGGATACGTGTACGGCGCTGTAATCGTGGCCGAATTGCTTCGTTTCGTCGAGACTGCTGTACCAGACGGGGAATATCCAGCGGTTGTTGCTCAATACTGCAATGGGATGACGGCAAAAAGTTCCCGGCTCGTCAAACAGCGCCTCCGAAGGCCTCCAATGCTCCCCGTTGTCGGCGGAGATCCGGCATTGCACCTGTGACGTATGCTGCATGGCGAACGGCCCTGACGCCTCTTTGCTTTTGAGCATGGCTTGCCATTCGGCCAGCGAGCAGCCGCGGGTGTCCATCGACGTGTGCAGCAGCCAAACTTTTCCGTCGGGGGCTTGAAACAGGGACGGATTTTGATCGGCTTTGGCAAAGTCGTCGGAGAGGCGGACAGGGGGCGTCCATTGCGCCTGCCGGTGGTCCAGCCTGGACATGTAAATTTTAATGTCGCCGGCCCCTTCGTCCGATCCGCCAAACCATACGCACAGCAAGTCTCCGTTATCCAGTTCGATCAAAGCGGGGGCGTGATTGGTCGGCGCAGCGGCAGGAATCAGCGCTTCGATCCGGTCGGATTCATGATGCAAATAGCATTGCCCGTCTTGCAGCAGCGTTTTTAAATGGACGATTTTGGTTTGATCCATACGAGTTCCCCTCATTCTGTGCAGGATATAAAGCGCTTTCTAAATTTTGCGGGTGTGTTAATTAATACGGCAATTCGGTGTATTGAGATGATTGGATTTACTAATATGTGTTGCGATATAGCGCTTTTTAACGAATATATCATGTGATGGATAGGTCGTCAATTCATTTATTGTTATATTTTGAAACAATACTGCTGAATTAGCGATTGTTGTGAAGCGGTTGCCTGGCGGACAAAAATATATCGAAATTTCTTCGTTTTCATAATTGCAATTTTCGCAGAATTGAGCTATATTATGCCTAAAATTGCAACAGAGGGTGTAAACGTGAAAATAAAGACATTGGTCATTGCCCCGTATCGCGGGCTTTTGGAGCTGATCAACAATTTGGAGAGCGAGCTTCCGGAATTTGAGATTACAGCTATTCAGGGCGACCTGTCCGAAGGCCTCCATGCGTTCAAAGAACGTTATATGAACAGAGAGTTCGATGTCGTGATTAGCCGCGGCGGCACGGCGAGGCTGCTCCGGAATCATATTCCGCAGCCCGTAGTTGAAATCCAGGTTTCGGGATTTGACATTTTAAGAATTTTGACGCTGCTGAAGGGCTACAAATCGAAAATCAAAATCATCGGATTTCCCAACATCATTCAAGGCTTCGGCGCCGTATCGAGCTTGATGAATATCGAAATTCCGTGCGCGGAAGTTCAGGGGGAACATGAAGTCGAGCCCGCTTTGAGAAAAGCGAAGGAAGAGGGAGTTATCGTCGTTGTCGGCGATAACGTGACGACCCGCCTGGCCAATGAGCTCGGCATGCAGGGGGTTTTGATCACGTCGGGGCGGGAGTCGGTGCTAGATGCTTTTTACTCGGCCAAGCAGATGTACCGGGTGCTGAACTCTTCCAAAATCCGCAATGTCGTCTATGAGGATTTGTTGAACCAGGTGGATCAGGGCTTCGCGATCGTCAATGAGCAGGGCGTATTGGAGTATGCCAATGCTTTGTTTAAGCAGCGCCTGCAGTTGGAAGAGCAAGAGAGCGAAGCGAATTCATTGTTCGCGGATCATCCCTACTTTTTGAAATTAATCGAGGATTTGCAGCGGGAGCAGCCCTTATATGAGCCGTTGAATTTTTATGCGGCCGGCAAGAAGCTGACGGTTTCGGCAAAACTGCTGAACCTTGTTCCTGCCAAACCTTCATATTTGTTCAAATTGACTGCCTCGGAGGATGCAGCGGACAGCTTGCATATCATTTACCATAAAAAAAGCGGGGCTTCCGCATTTCCCCCGATCATAACGCTCGGCGAACCGTTTCAACAGGCGTTCATCGCCGCGGAACAGCGGTTCCGGGAGCATTTGCCGATTGCCGTTTACGGCGAGACGGGAAGCGGGAAAATGCTGTTTTGCGATATGCTGTATCAAACGGAGCGGTATAAAGACGGGAGCATGATGGAAATCGTGATCCAGGATGGCAGCGAGGAGACGTGCACCCGACTGCTTAAAGTTGTGCAAAACGCCCAAGCCGACTCGTTGGTGTACATCAGAGGCCTGGAAAAAACGCCGGCTTCTTTGCAGCGGAAACTGTGCCAAATGCTGCCGAAGCTGACAAGCTATTTTGTGTTTTCGTTTTTGCGCAGCCCGGATCAATTGAAGGACGAAATGCTGCTCGATTCGAAAATGTTTGAATCGCTCAGCCGGGCGAGCTTGTTTTTTCCGCCGCTTCGCGATCATGCGCGATATTTGGAGGAGCTGGTGCGCACTTTTATAGTGCAAAGCAACGAAAAATACGGCAAACAGGTCGTTGGCATCCGTCCTGCGGTGCTGGAGGAGCTGCGGACGCACCCTTGGAAAGGGAACTTTATCGAATTGAAAGAGATGATCGAGGAATCCGTAAAAAATGCGAGCGGCGAATATTTGGAGGATGACGCGCTGCAGCTCCTTTACGCTTCGAACAGCGGCGACAAACGGCGCGGCGGAGCGGCCGGGCGCATCGATATCAGCCGCCCGCTGGAAGATATCGAACGGGAAATCATCCAGCTTGTTCTGGAGGAAGAAAACATGAACCAGTCCAAAGCCGCCAAAAGATTGGGCATCAACCGCTCCACTCTATGGCGCAAAATAACGGAAAACAAATGAGAACAAGGCGCGTATCCTTCGGGAATGCGCCTTTTTTGTGCGTGGTCGGCCGCCGACCGCCGTTATGCAGAGGCAACACCCGTACGGTATTTCACTTGACGGGAGACTGGGGTCTTCTGCCCGCGCAAGATGGCGCAACCGGCTGGGTGGCGAAAGCTGAGCCCGGCTTGCCTTGCGAAAACGAAAACCTGCAAAAGTGCAGGAATTTTCGGCTGTAGTGGCTCGATTAGGGGAAAAGACTGCAAAAGTGCAGGAATTTTTGCCGAAAACGGGTCTGAACGAGAGTTTGGGCGGAAAAGCCTGCACATTTGCAGGAATATTCCGCATCGAGCGAATCAGGGCGTAAAAAGATGTACTTTTGCAGGTTTTTGCGTGCGGTGCTGATCAGTAATGCGTTAGTGCAGGTTTTCTGCGCGATGCTAGACCGGGGAAGCGCCGGCGGATGAGGGGCGGAAGCGGGGCAAGGCATGAGACGATAGGAAAATTTTGATTCTATTTTCCTGTTCGGCAGTTGTGTTATGTTGAACTCAATCGGGCGGGGGCGGTACAGGTGGGCTTCCTGTTCTAATCTTTTTTGCATCAATTTTGTTCGTTGATAATATTTTATTTCAAAAAAAGGTTGATTTATTGTTGTAAAATGATATAAATTATTCTTGTAAGCGTTATATTTCATGAAAATAGAAAATTTAGGAGGTTAATGTTGCTAAATGCAATATGTCACTGAAAACTCTCCGATTTCTTGAAAGCGTTTGCCTTAGTAAAACAAATCGAAAGGGGAAGCTTTTAATGAACATGAAGCGGGCTATGAAAGTAATACCGGCTGTGACGTTGACAGCGACGTTAGTTTTATTGAGCGCGTGCGGCAAAGATGGCGGAGGCAGCGCCGGGGCAAGCGCGGCTCCAACCGGCAGCACTGCTGCGGGATCAAATGGAAGCGCTTCATTCTCTTATATGATGGCGGGCAAGTACGTGAACTGGCTGAAGGATTTGAAATGGTTTCCGGAACTGCAAAAAGCAACCGGCACTCAGGTCAATTTGGTTAACGGCGGGGAAGACGACGATGTTTATCAAAAAAATCTGGATTTGAAAATCGGATCGGGTCAATTCCCCGATGCCGGCATCGTATCGCTGGCCCAATCCGAGGTTTACGGCAAGCAGGGCGTGTTTGTGGATTTGAAGCCTCTCATCGACAAATTCGCGCCGAATATAAAAAGCTTTTTGGACAAAAATCCCGACTACAAAAATCTGGTGACCAACAAGGACGGAAACATTTTCGGTTTGCCGCAGGAATACCCGACTATTACCGGCGTTACTTTTTATCGCGAGGACATGTTTAAAAAGGCCGGTATTGCAAGCAACCCCAAAACGATCCAAGAGTTTACGGACGATTTGAAAAAGCTGAAAAATACGTACAGCAGTGATCCTAACTTTTATCCGTTCACTGGACGCGACGGTTATCTCAAATTTGCCGAAGTGTTCGACGCTAACGATAAAGTGGATTCCAGCGGCAAAGTTCACGGGATTTATGAGAACGGTTTGGGTTTCGATCTGAACAGCGCCGGGTTCAAAAAGCAAATCGAATGGTACAAACAGTTGTATGCGGATAAGCTCATCGATCCGGAGTGGGTGGCCGGCACCGCAACCGAAGAAACGTGGCAGACGAAAATGCTCACAGGCAAAGGAGCGATCGGCAACGACTTCTTTACGCGTCCGTCGTGGTTTATGAACAATGGCGGGCCGAAAAATGACCCGAACTACTCCATCAAGGTCATGGATCCGTTCATGACGATAAGCGGACAGCAAAGCAAGGTTCCGCCTGCGGCACAAAAATACAAAACGGACCGCGTGTTTGTCATCAATTCCAAATCGAAAGATAAAGCGGAGGCTATCGTCAAGTTTATGGATTATGTGTTCTCCGATCAAGGGAGAACGCTGATGGACTATGGCGTGGAAGGCCAATCCTACAAAGAAAACGGCGGCAAAAAAGAATTTACCGTCGAGTTTGCCAAAGAAGGCAACCAGCCGCTCGGCACGCCTGTCTGGAATTTCCTGCAGGACAGACTGACGTTCCCGGCGCCGGTCAACAACGCCGCTTATTATCAATGGATGGACCCGCTGACGAAATCTTTTGCAACGACTTATTTTGATAAGTTTACTGCTCTCGATTTGCCGATTATCAAATATTCGGCCGACCAGTTAAAGGAAAGAACAAGCTTGCTGGCCGCCGTGAAGCCGGAGCTGAACGCCAATCTCGTCAAGTTCATTACCGGTAAGCGGGATATGTCCCAGTGGGATGCGTTCCTGAAAGAGATGGATCAATTGGGTTACGGCAAAATCGTTCAAATCGATCAAGCCGGATTCGACGCCATGAAAAAATAGCTTGCGGCAGCGTTCACTCCATCCGTTCACGCAAGGGATGGAGTGAACGCTCAAACGCATGTCGGAACAGGAACGGGAACGGGAACGGGAACGGGCTTTCAACCCATCGAAAAAAGGTGATTCCATATGAATGTACTAACCGAAAAGAAAACCGTCGGGAATGTAAGAACCGCAGCTCGGACCCGCAGCAGTTGGCTAAAGCCGATATGGGATGCGAGATTGCTGTATCTCATTCTTTTGCCGGGCCTTGTCCATATGATCATATTCAAGCTGCTGCCTTTGTTCGGACTCGTGATCGCGTTTGAGGATTATAACGTGTTTCAGGGCGTGTTTGGCAGCCAATGGGTCGGCTTGAAGCATTTTGTCACGTTTACGCACGATCCTTATTTCTGGAAACTTGTGGCGAACACGCTTTTGCTCGCTTTTTACAACCTGCTGTTCGTATTTCCGATTCCGATCGTCTTTGCGCTGTTTTTGAATGAAGTCCGCATTTCGTTTGTGAAGCGGTTTGTTCAGACGTTCAGCTTTTTCCCGTACTTTATTTCTTCCGCCGTCATGGTGAGCATTTTGTACAAACTGCTCTCTCCGCAGGGCGGTTTGGTCAACCAGGCGTTCGGGGCGATGGGAATCGAGCCTATTTTTTTCATGGCGGATCCCGGCTGGTTTCGCTCCTTGTATGTGGGCTTGAACGTCTGGCAGCTGTTCGGCTACAGCTCGATTATTTATTTGGCGGCGATGACGAGCATCGATCCGAGCTTGTACGAATCAGCCGAAATCGACGGGGCGAACCGCTGGCAAAAAATAATGAAAGTGACGCTGCCCTCGATTTCCAGCACGATTGCGGTCATGTTTATTGTGAACATCGGCCAAATATTAACCGTCGACCTGGACAAAATTTTGCTCATGTACAACCCGAGCGTTTACGATACGGCGGATGTGATCCAAAGCTATGTGTACCGCCGCGCATTCGCGAATACGGGTTTCCCCGATTACAGCTTCGGGGCCGCTGTCGGCTTGGCGCAGTCGGTTGTCGCTTTCATACTGGTCATCGCCGCCAACAAGGGTTCGAAAAAATTCTCTGAATCCAGATTGTTCTAGGAGGCGATAGTGATGCGCACAAAAATACAAGCCTTCGACTTGGTCAACAATACGATTTTGATCATCATCGCCCTGGCGTGCGTATACCCGTTTCTCAATATTTTGGCGACTTCGCTGAGCGACGGTGCCTATGCCGCTTCCGGGCAGGTGTATGTGCTCCCCAAGGGCTTTAATTTCGAGACCTATAAATATATTTTGACAAATTCCAGAATCGGCGTGACTTCAGGGTTGATCAATTCCCTGTTCTATACGGTCGTCGGCGGAATCGTCGCAGTTGCCGTAACGTTCATGACAGCGTACCCTTTGTCCCGGAAAAGGCTGAAAGGACGCTACGTCATCATGACGGTTTTCATTTTCACCTGGGTTTTCGAAGCGGGAATCATTCCGAACTATATCATATATAACGCGCTCGATCTGGTGAACTCCCGGCTTGTCATGATACTGCCAATGGCTGTCAACACGTTTTTGCTTATCATTACGAAATCGTTTTTGGACGCTTTGCCGTACGAGCTGGAAGAGGCCGCTTTTATTGACGGGGCGAACGACTGGAAAATGATGTGGAAAGTGTTCTTCCCGCTGTGCAAGCCGATCATCGCTACGATTACGGTTTTCAACGCGGTGCTCATTTGGAATCAATTTTTGATTCCGGTCATTTATTTGCAGGACAGGAACTTGCAGCCGATTACCGTGATTTTATACAACATGATCATCAATTCCAGCAAATCGGGAACGACGCTTGAGAACATTACTGTCAATGGCTATCAGCTGCTGCCGCAAAATCTTCAAGCCGCGGCGATCTTTTTGGCGGTTTTGCCGATTTTGTTTGTTTATCCGTTCACGCAAAAATATTTCACCAAAGGCATGCTGCTGGGTTCCGTCAAGGGGTGATCCGCCTGCTGCTTTTGGACATTGACGATTGGGGGCATGAACGTGAAGTACGCCAAACCAGTAACGCCTGAACAAATGGAGCATACCGTCATTTATCGAAATTCCGGCGAATTTTGCTCCTGGCCGTTTAACGGCGGCATGTGGAGAATCGCCAAGGACAACATTCTGGTCGCTTTTATGAACATTGCCTGCGATTATTCGATCCCGGGGAATTTGAACCATGACCGGGTCGAGACGTTCGGCAAAATTATCGGGGTGCGGACAAGAGACGGCGGGCGAACGTGGAGCGGGCCGATCGAGATCGCCGACAACAACAAACTGAACGACGAACTTCATTACGGCAGGCCGCACATCTGCACGGAAGGATGGGATTTTGCCGATCCGAATACGCTTCTGGAATGCTGGTGCACGCCAAACTCGGCGGTCGGCCATGCGCAGGCATGGGTGAAAATGTCGAGCGACGGCGGAGAGACGTGGGGAGAGCCGGTGATGCTTCCCGATTGCGGAATTCCGCGCTATCAGGGAAGACCGTCGTACATCGTACGTCCGGACGGAGTCGTGCTGCTGTTCTTGACGGCAAGACCGCACAACAACGTTCATGACCGTCCGGTCGTGTTCGCCTCTTTCGACCAAGGCTGCAACTGGGCGCTCGTTTCGTTGATGCCGCACAGCAACGAATACCGGGTCATCTGCCCGTCACCGGTTATGCTGCAGGACGGCACGATTGTCGTGGCGGTCAGATGCAAGCCGTCCATGGTTGCGGCGTGGGATGAGCTTTACGCCTCGGAAGACGGCGGGCTGACCTGGCGCTTAGTCTCGCGGATCAACGATCACGGGGATACGGTGCATTTGACGCGGATGGAAGACGGCCGCCTGTTTGCCGTGTACGGGTACAGACGGCCGCCGTTCGGCATCCGGGCGCGCGTCAGCGAGGACAACGGGCTGACGTGGGGGCCCGAGCTGATTTTGCGCGACGATGGAGGAAGCAACGATCTCGGCTATCCGCGGGCCGTAGAAATAACCCCGGGCCAAATGCTCGCCTCCTATTATTTTAACGACCGTCACGACATCGTCCAGCAGCGGGGCGGAGTTCGGTATATCGGAGGCACGATCCTGAATTTGCGGCAATAAATGAACGCGCTCAAAGAGAAGCCCGGGACGATGGTTGTCATCATCCCGGGTTCTCTTTTTATGATCAATAGAAAAATAAAAAAATTCAGCCAGAACTAGAAGGAATTTCATAAAAGGCGGCGAAATAGGTACGTACTCAGTGCACCTACATATATTGAAGTAGTGCCAGGGACATGGAAATCAAGAAAAAGAGAGGTGAGGTCCTATGATGAAACCAGCAGGGGTCGTGCGAAAAGTCGATCAATTAGGGCGGATTGTACTGCCGAAGTCGCTTAGAAAACGGTATCAAATGAATGAAGGGGATCCTGTAGAAATTTTGGTTCAGGGCGACCATATCATTTTGGAAAGATACCGCCCCAAATGCGTGTTCTGCGGAAATATGGAGGCTGTCAGCGAGTTCAGAGAGCGCCATATTTGCAGCGTATGTCTGGGCGAAATGAACATGCTGAAAACCCAAGTATAAGCTGTCGACGCAAAGAAAAAGCATCGCTCTCAACGGAGAACGGATGCTTTTTTTGCGTTTAAGAGGCGCATGGCTTACAGGCCTCTGGTTTTATCCTCGTTATAAGCAGCCGTCATCATGGCGACAATAAACAGCACGAACGTCGTAATGACCAGCCAAAAGGTAGATGATAATCCAAACATATTGTGCACCTCCTATAAAATTGAACGCTTACAGCCGCAATTAAAATCTATTATACCCAACCTGCGAAAAAAAAGAAACAAATTAATGTGAAATTTTCTCATTTGAAAAACAGGAAGTGCGTGGCGAGCGGCCTCAGCTTTCCGTCCGACGGGCGGTTAATGACGCTGCCGTTGAAGATGAGGGTGGAGGACCCGCCCCCATCCAGATTGTAGGCGTCGACGATGCCGAGCTGCTGCAGCTTGTCCTGCAGCTCCGCCAGCGTCGCTCCGGAATTGCCGCTTTCATCCTGCCCATCGGTGACGACGAACAAGAGCTGGTCGTGCTTGTAGCTGCCGACGACGGTCCGCGCGGCTCTGGCCGGCGAGCTCTGCCATATGGCGGGAATCGACGTCTTGCCGCCGTTCTTCAGCAGCGTCGGCACGAAGGTTGAGCCCATCAGCGGGTTCAGCTTGTCCAGCTCCGACTGGCTGCTGAATTTGCCGCCGATCAGCTTGCGGTCTTTGTTCAGTCCGATAAAGATCGAATCGTTGTTGCTCGGAAAAAATCCGTTTACATATTTGCCGCCGATGATCGTCGTATCCAGCGGAAAGCGCCTGCCTTTGCTGTCGTCGGCAAAACCGCCGGCGTTCACGCCTGCAATCGCGCCGTACCGTTTGGCGGCATCCAGCGTCGTTTCGCTGCTGCCCATCTTGTCGTTGCCCAGCACGAGTTTGACCGCTTTATCGCTCTTGAGGTTCACTTTCAGGGCATACCCGGAATAATTGCTGTCGCTCAGCGCGAACAGCTTCAAGTCGATATTGCCGGAAGACGCTTGCCGGATCGGGCTGCCCAGCTTCGCGGTAATCCGGTTGTCGTAGATCAGGCCGGGCTTCGCGGCTTGGGCGATGGCGCTTGTGAGCATGCCGGCCACTTCTGCGTTGCTCTTTTCGTACAGTTCAAAATATTTCTCGATCGTCGATTTGGTTGCCGCGGCATCGCCGTTCGCCTGATCCAGCTTGCCGTTCATGACCTGCGCTTCGCTGCGGATCGAAAAGCCGGACGCGGTAGGGGCGGCAAGTCCCGGCATCTGCACATGCGTGTTCACGAAGAGCAGCCAAACCAGCATGCCGAGAAAGGGGGCCAAAGCGAGCAAAAAAAGACGGTTGATTTGTTGAATCGAATTCATTATTTCAACACATCCAGACTTTTCTCCAGCTCGTCCAGCTTTTTCTTCACATCGGCTAGCTGGGTGTACAGCTGGTTGCTGTTGTCTGTTTTGCTGTTTGCGCTATCTTTCGTAAAAGCGAGCAGTTCGTTGAGCGAGTCCACTTTCTTCTGCAGGGCGGACATGTCCGTGGTCACGCTTTGCTTCAAATCGCTGACCTGCTTTTGGTAATCCGCTTGAATCGCCTGCAATTGCTGTTGGGTCTGGCCGGCAATGTCCACTGCGATTTGCTGTCTCAAATGCTCGGTGTACAGCACGGTTGCCGTCACTCCGATCGCGATCAGGAGAGCCCAGCCCAGAAACAGGTAGATGTACGTTTTTCTCTTTGCCTTGGATGCCTTCGATGGTCTCGAAATTGCGTTAGCGGCAGTCGTCTCGATAGGCATGTTCATGAAAATCACCTCTGTCATAGTAGTATAGCATAACGCCGTTTAAGTCTTAGACCTGTTTTTTGCGGTATTCGTTCGGGGAGACTCCCTCTTGTTTTTTGAACACTTTGCTGAAATATTTCTCGTCCTGGTATCCGACCATTTCGGCGATTTGCGAGATGCGCAGGTGCGGATTCAGCAGCAGCAGCTTCGCTTTGTCCATGCGGATTTGCCCCAGGTAGTCGGACAGATTGACGGAAAACTCCTGCTTGAATTTGCGGGAAATGTACTCCCGGCTGAGAAAGAAGCGGCCCGCAATATCCTGCAAAGTGATATCCTCATGATAATGATTTTCCAAATATTTGGAAATTTCGAAAATGACGTTTTTATCCTGCTGCCGGTGCACCATCATCACCTTGGAAAGCTGCACCATATTGCGCGTGAGCTCCTGCTGCCACACGGACAAGGACAAAATGCCGCGCTCATCCAGCGGAACAATGATGCCGGCAGGATCGTCCGCGACGATTTCCTTGTATTCGTCCTCGCTGAGGCCGGGGTTCATTTCCTGCACCCAGCGGCGCTTCAGCACGCAGTATTCCCGCCACCAGCGGTCGAGGTGATCGGGCGTCACGGTATCCAGCTGCTTGATGGCATCCATCCACAGCTTTACGGCCGTTTGAATTTGTTCGGCGCTGCCGCTTTGGACGGCAAGATGGATGCGCTCCTCGAAATCGCTGAACTGCGGCATGCGGCCGGCCGGCTTAAGCGGCTTGCCGGCGCTATGTATCCAGGTCTCCTTGGACAGCAGATTGCGCTGTCTGAGAGCATCCCGCGCTTCCTGATACGAAGCGGAGAGACCGGCCGGGAACGGCATGACGCTGCCCAGGCCCAAATCAACGCGGCTGCGCAGCGCCGAGCGCATCCCGTCGTTAATTTGCGCGAGCAGCGTCTCCGCCTCGCCAAGCTCTTTCCATAGCAACAGCACGATTTCGTTGCCGTTGTTCCAGTAACGGAAGGCAAAGCCGCGCTGCCTGACGCGCAAAAATTCATTGCAAATATTAATGAGAGAAAAAAACAATAAATCCAGGTTCTGGGCGAATTTGTCCTTGAGCGTGCGCTCCATCGTATCCAGGCTCAGGACGGCCGCTCTGCAGCTTGCCGTGCCTGGCGCAAGTCCAAGCTCTTTTTCCAGCTGTTCCGCGCAGCTGTCGTAGGAAGAAGGCTCGGCAAGCAGGCCTGAAAGCAGCTTGTCCCAATAGACCGGCTTCAGCTGATTCATTTCGATGTTGCGGTTCAGCTCCGTCTGGCGAAGCTCTTCTTCCTTGCGCCAGGCATGGATGGCCTTCTCCAGCGCCTCGTTAAGCTGCTCGGCGTCGATCGGCTTGAGGATATAGTCGGTTCCGCCGTATTTCACCGTATGTCTCAGCAAAGCGAAATCGTCATGGCCGCTGATCACGATCGTTTTGCTCTCCGGGGCGTGAGCGTACAGCCATTCGAGCAGCTGCGCGCCGTTTTTATTCGGCATCAACATGTCCGTCATAATGATTTCCGGCTTCTCCGACCGGATGCAGCTCATGGCCGCATCGCCATCCGCAGCTTCGAGAACCGTGTCGATCCCGTGCTGCCGCCAATCTACGAGCAGGCGAATCGCATCCCGGACATGTTTTTCGTCGTCGACGATGAGTGCTTTCATTCCGTTGCATCCTTTTGTAATGGTATGGTAATGACGATTCGCAATCCCTGCGGCTCGTTGGCGCTGATTTGCAGGTCGGCCTCGTCGGAAAAATAAAGCCGTATGCGCAGCAGCACGTTGCTCAGGCCGATACCGTCATCGTCGGCAGACACTTTGCGGAGCGTTTGCCTGACTTCCTGCAAACGTCCTTCCGTCATGCCTTGTCCGTTGTCTTCGACCTGAATTTGCAGCACATTACGATGTTCTTCTACAATTTTCGTCGTTTGAATGCGCAGCAGCCCCGGTCCAAGGCTCGGCTTGAAGCCGTGCTTGAAATAGTTTTCCACCAGCGGCTGCAAAATCATTTTGGGCACCGGTATCGCATAGGTGCTCTCTTCGATGCTGAAAGAAATGTCGAATTGCTGCTCGAAGCGCTGTTTTTGCAGCTCCAGGTACGATTTGACATGATCCAGCTCCTTGCGCAGCGGCACGACGGATTCGCTTGTGTTCATGCTGTAATGCATCATTTTCGCCAGAGACGAGATGAGCGCGTAAATTCTGGGCGCCTCATGCTGCAGGGCCAAAGTGCCGATCGATTGCAGGGCATTGTTCAAAAAATGCGGGTTAATCTGCGCCTGCAGCGCCATCAGCTGATTGGATTTGTTGGCAAGCTCCAGCCTGTATTCCCTCAGCACCATCTGATTCAAATCCTGAATTAGCGTATGGAAGCGGTTGGCCAGAATGCCCAGCTCATCGGTTCGTTCAAGCTCGATATCCGCGTGCATCTGGCCCGTTTGAATGCGCGTGATGTAGCGGATCAGCTTTTTGATAGGAGCTGTGAAGCGGATCGAGATATAGATCGTGCCGATAATAGCTATAATAAGCGAGAGCGTAAGGATGAACAAATTGATCAGCGTCAACTGGCGGGCGTTCTCGTACAGCTTACCGTAAGGCAGGCGTTTCACGATGATCCAGTCCACGGAATCGGTTTTCATCTTTTCATACAGATTGATGCCTGCGAGACTGCCTTTTTTCCACTCGATCGTTCCCTGCTCCTGCTCGCTATGTACGGCTTCGCTCACCCAGGCTTCCTGCAAAGGCTGCCCCCATTTGGCCGGGTCCGGACCGAATACGATCTTGCCCTCGTTATCCAAAATGTACAGCTCCTCTTTGCCCTCTTCATATAAATTGCGGCAGATGGAAGCGATCAGATCCAGATTGAGATCGATGACCAGTTCGCCGAGCGTATCGTTTGCGGGCGAGTAAATAATTTTGCGATGCATAGACAGGACAGGTTCGGGAGCAGTATAACTGGTAAGCGGAATGTCATAATTGCCGCTCATATGAGTGGTCTCGAAGTAGATGACTTTGTGCTCCGGAAATGGCTTCAACTCCGGATATTTGCCCTCTGCGCTGCGGCGGATCTCATTGACGATCAGGTAGGACCGGTTGCTGGAACCGGCATACATATAGATTTGTTTGATTTCTTTGATGGAATGGTACATGTCAAGCAGGCTGAGCGTGACTTCCTTGTCGCTCTGGTAGTCGATTTCTTGATTGTAGAGCAAAATATTGTACCATTTCTCATTCGTATAGATCGTCAGCGACGTTTGCATAACGCTGTTCAGGTAATTCAGCAAATTGGCCTTGCCTTGCGCGAGCAGGGCGGAATTGTTCTTGATGGTATCCTCGGTCACCTTCTGATTCGTAAACCAATAGGAAACGATCAAAGACGTGGCAAAGGGGATAAGCAGAGCCGCCAGCAAAAAAAGAATCAGCTTGTTGCGGATGCTGTTTTTGATCAAAAGGCATCAACTCGGTTCGCTGTAGGTGTTTTTCCCCTACAATTGTAGCAGGTGAGGTCAACAAATTCCACCTAAAGCGTCACCATAGTCGGTGTTGGGCTCCCCGCAACGAATCTATACTTGGTATATAGTTATTTCATCGCAAGGGGGCAAATCCCGTGAAAAACAACAAAGGAATGGCAGGGCTTCTCCAGCAATGGGTATTCGTCGGCCCGGCACTGCTCTTTTTCCTCGTCATTGTCGTTATCCCTTTTCTCATGAGCATTTATTATTCGTTCACGGAATGGAACGGCGTTACTACGGACGTCAAATTCAACGGCTTGGACAACTTCAAGCAAATTTTGCTGCATGACGACGATTACCGCAATGCGTTTTGGTTCACGACCAGATTGACCGTAACCAACGTCATTTTGACCAATGCGGTCGGGTTTCTGCTGGCGCTGCTGCTCACTCAGGCGCTCAAAACGAGAAATGTGCTCCGCACGGTATTTTTTATGCCCAACGTCATCGGCGGGCTGCTGCTCGGATTTATCTGGCAGTTCATTTTTGTCAAAGGCTTCGCTACGCTCGGCGACCTGACGCACATCGGATTTTTTGAACTGCCATGGCTCGGCGACGCACCGACGGCTTTCTGGGGAATCGTCATCGTCAGCGTATGGCAGGGGGCCGGATATTTGATGATTATCTACATCGCAGCTCTGTCGAACGTGCCCAAAGATATGCTGGAAGCGGCTTACATCGACGGCGCGTCGCGCATGCAGGTGCTGCGCAGCATCATCGTTCCGCTCATTATGCCGGCTGTAACCGTCTGCCTGTTCCTGACGATTTCGTGGTCCTTCAAAATTTTCGACCTGAACTTCTCGCTGACGAAGGGCGGTCCTTTCAATTCGACGGAATCGGTCTCGATCAACATTTATCAGGAAGCGTTCCGCAACAACCGGTACGGTCTGGGCACGGCCAAAGCGTTCATATTTTTCATCGTGGTTGCGATCATATCGACCATCCAGGTGATGTATACCAAACGGAAGGAGGTCGAAGTGTAAATGGATGCAGCCAAAAAATATTCCGCGCGCCTGCTGTCGCTTGAAGTGCTCGGCATTCTGGTCGCGCTGCTGTTTCTGGTGCCTTTTTACTTCGTCATCGTCAATTCGATGAAAACATTCCCCGAGCTGGCGGCGAATACGGCCAAGCTTCCGAAGAGCCTGAACTTCGACAATTTCGTTAAAGTATGGTCGATCATGAAGTTCCCGAAAGCGTTCTTCAACTCGTTGTTCATTACTGCTCTAAGCAATATCGGTCTCGTCGTGATCAGCTCGTTGGCCGCTTACCGGATGGTAAGAAGGCCGAGCAAGTTCAACAATCTGGTGTTTCTGGCTTTCGTGGCGGCCATGGTCATTCCGTTCCAATCCATTATGATTCCGCTGGTGCGCGTGGCCAGCCAGGTCGGACTAATGGACAGCAAATTGGGGCTCGTCGCGTGTTACTTTGGATTCGGCGTATCCCTGAACGTATTCCTGTACCACGGCTTCATCAAATCGATCCCGCTGGAGATCGAAGAATCGGCGACAGTCGACGGAAGCTCGGCTTACGGCGTGTTTTGGAGAATCGTGTTTCCTCTTCTGAAGCCGATGTCGATCACCATTATTATTTTGAACAGCTTGTGGATATGGAACGATTATTTGCTGCCGTCGCTCGTCCTGGGCAGTCCGGAACTGCGCACGATTCCGCTCGCTACGTTCTCTTTCTTCGGCCAGTATACGAAGCAGTGGGATTTGGCCCTTGCAGGTCTGACGCTCAGCGTGCTTCCTATCGTCATCTTCTTCCTGTCGCTGCAGCGGCATATTGTCGAGGGCATTACGGCAGGATCGGTCAAAGGATAAAACAAGCATTTTATCTAATAAATAGCTATTTTGTTTAATATCTTCCACCTTAATGTTCAATATTGTCCGTGTTGCGGAGTTACGCAGCAGCTTACAATAAACCGTGTAAGGCGAAACGAACCATAAAAAAGGGAGGCTCACTCAAATGAAAAAATTGACGATGCTCAGCATGGCGGCGGTGCTCACTCTATCTGTGGCAGCGGCCGGATGCGGAAAAAAAGATGAGACAGCGCCGGCTCCGTCTTCGACGGCAGGAACGGCGGCAACAACAGCGCCGGCGGCCGGCGGCAAAGAAGTCACCATTAAAATGTTCCAATTTAAAGTAGAGATCGCAGACCAACTGGCGAAGCTCGTACAAGAATATCAGAAGCAAAATCCGAATGTGAAAATCCAGGTGGATACGGTAGGCGGCGGTGCCGACTACGGCGCGGCATTGCTGGCGAAATTCAACTCCGGCGACAAACCGGACATTTTCAACAACGGCGGCTTCTCCGACCTGGACAAATATATCGACAACCTGGAAGATCTCTCCGATCAGCCGTGGGTTAAAGATCTGGTCGACGTAGCCAAAGAGCCGATGACCAAAAATGGCAAGCTGTACGGCCAGCCGCTCAATCTGGAAGGCTACGGATTCATTTACAACAAAGACCTGTTCTCCCAAGCAGGCATCACCGAACTGCCCAAAACGCTAACGCAATTGGAAGATGCCGCGAAAAAGCTTCAGGCTAAAGGCATCACACCTTTCGAAAACGGCTATGCGGAGTGGTGGGTGCTGGGCAACCATTTCGTGAACCTTCCGTTCGCTTATCAGCCGGACCCGAATGCGTTCATCGACGGATTGAACAAAGGAACGGCGAAAATTCCGGGCAACGAAGTGTTCAATAATTGGACGAAGCTGTTCGACCTTCAGTTGAAATACGGCAACAAAAACCCGCTGCAAACGGATTACAACACGCAGGTGACTGACTTCGCAACCGGCAAAGCGGCTATGACGCAGCAGGGCAACTGGACGCAAGTGCAAATTTCCAAAACGAATCCTGACATTAAAATCGGATTCCTGCCGATGCCGATCAGTGATGACGCGACAGCCAGCGATAAACTGTTTGTCGGCGTGCCGAACAACTGGGTTATCAATAAAAACTCGCCTGTAAAAGAAGAGGCGAAAAAATTCCTGAACTGGCTCGTGACCTCGGATACAGGCAAAAAATATATTACCGATGAATTCAAGTTTATCCCTGCCTTCAAATCGATCAATGCCGACGAGAAAGTGCTCGGGCCGCTGGCCGCCGATATTATCACTTACAGCAAAGCGAACAAAACGCTCAGCTGGAACTGGTTCAAATTCCCAGGTGGCGAAGCGTCGAGCAAAAAATTCGGCGATGCGATGCAAGGCTATGTCGCGAAAAAGTATACGAAGGATCAAATGCTGGATGAATTCCAGAAAACGTGGGATAGCCTCAAGAAGTAAGTCGATAACGAGCTTTAATGAAGCCTCAGCGTCTTTGCTGGGGCTTTTTGCCGTTTAACAGGGCCCAGGTACCCTGATACAATGAGAAAGATTGGAGGGTTGCCGCATATGTTAGGTCAAATTCAGACAAGACTTCTGGCCAAAAAGAATCCGCTTCCACTGGAAAAACGTCTATCGCGGGAAGCCATCATTTCGCTCACCATTCATTCGACCTTTCAATTCGGCGCTTCGATGTCGGGAGTATTCCTGAACTTGTATTTGTGGCGGCTCACGCAAAGTTTGGCTGTCAACGGCACGTACAACATCATCGTTTATTTGCTGACTCCGATCGGCTTCGCGCTTGGCGGCTGGATGATCAAGAAAAAAGACAGAATGGTATCGTACAGACTGGGAATCACGTTGATCGCCGCGTTTTATTTGTGCGTCATCCTTGCGCAGGGGAAGCTGGTCGATTACTACATGCTTTTTGCCGTTTTCAACGGTTTGGCGGCGGCTTTTTATTGGGTCGGTTATTTGACGCTGATGTATGACGTATCGACGGAACAGAACCGGATCCGGTATTTGGCGTTCAATATGATATTTTTTACGGCGGCGACGCTCGCCGGCCCTGCGCTGGCAGGCTTCATCATCCGTCAGGAGGAAGGGCTGCGCGGCTATACGATCGTTTTTTCCATCGCGTTCGTCATGTTCCTGATTGCTACGCTGATCAGCTTGAAAATCAAGGCGACGGGCGGTCATCACAAAGCTTATTATTTGAAATTCGCCGGGCTGCTGATGAAAAAAGACCGCAGGTGGCGGTATTCTTTGTTCGGATTTTTCGGCATGGGCCTGCTGCAGGGGACGATGCTGTTTCTTCCGAACATACTGCTGTTTAAAGTGCTGCCGCGGGAAGATTTGGTCGGATACCTGGGGGTGCTGTTTTCCAGCTTGAGCATCGTGACGGGCATTTTCATTTCCAAATATGCGCAGGCGTGCAAAGCGCGCTTATATTTGACCATATCGACGGCAGGTTATGTCATCGGCTCGCTGCTTTTGATCGGCAGCATGAATCTGGCTTCGGTCATCTGCTTTATGATTTTATATTCCATATTTTCACCTTTGCAAGGAAACACGATGACAGGCTATTACTACGGGCTGATCGCCAAGCTGCCGCTCAAAGGCGAGCTGCGCGTAGAGAGCGTTGTCACCAGAGAGCTCTTTTTGAACATCGGCCGGGTCATTTCAATTTTGTGCCTGATCGCTTTCGGGGGCGGGCTGGACGGAGGGTCGATTCCCTGGATTTTGACCGCCGCATCGCTTACCCAGTTCGGCATTGTGAAATTAATTAAAGATCATTAGCGGCATCGTCCGGGTACGGCATTGAATCGTCCGAGTGCGGGTATCCTACATACAGGAAGTGTACATACAACCAGATTGCAGAAGAATGCGGGAAAAGAGGGCGCATAGGCTAATGGATCACTATGACAGCATAATCGTCGGCGGCGGCATCGCCGGTCTGCAAGCGGCCATACAGCTGGGAAGATACGAGCATCGGGTGCTCGTGATCGACGCCGGCTATGGCCGTTCTACGTTATGCCGCAGCTATCACAACGTGCTCGGCTGGCCGGACGGCATATCCGGCAGCGAGCTGAGACGGCTCGGCAGGCTGCAGGCGGAGCGGCTCGGCGTCGTTTTCGTCCGGGGCGAAGCGGTCCAGGCGGTCCGAAAGGGCGAAGACGGTGCGGGATTCGAGCTGTGGGACCAAACGGGCAAAAGCTATGAGGCCGTCACACTGCTGCTCGCGACAGGATTGCTGGACAGCTTTCCCGATCTGCCCGGCTTGACAAGCTGTCTTGGCCTTACCGTCTACGTATGTCCGGATTGCGACGGCTACGAAATCAGCGGCAGGCGGACGATCGTCTTGGGCTCAGGCGACGCGGGAGCCGGTATGGCGATAACGTTAAGCAGCCGGACAAGGGAGATCGTCTATATCAATCACGGGAAAAAAACGGTCAAGGAAGAGCTTATGAAGCGGCTTGAGCAGCTCGGCATTGCCTGCATCGCGGAGGATATCAAGGAAGTGTCGTCGAGCGGGGACGGCGAATTCCACGGTGTCCGGCTCGCGGACGGGAGGCCGATCGAGGCGGAACGGGGCTTCATCGCCTTCGGCGGCAATGAAGTAAAATCCGATCTGGCCCGCCAACTGGGCGCGGAACGGCTGGAGAACCGCCACATCATGACCGATCCGCGCAGCAAAATGACCAGCGTACCGAACCTTTGGGCGGCCGGAGATGTCGGCGTGCATGCGGAGCAAGTTACGATCGCCATGGGCGAAGGCTCCCAGGCCGCGATTTGGATGCACAAGGCGCTGATCAAGCGGAAGGAAGCGGAGCTTGGGCGAAAAGAGCCGGTTCGGAGTTGATAAGCTCGGGAGAGGAGCGTTGAAGGCGAGACTCCTAAGGAGTCTCGGAAACCTGCTCGTCGAAGGCGGACGCTACTTCCGGTCAGACGGCAGGAAGCGGAGCTTGGCCGGAAAGCGCCGTCGGAGCTGATAAGCTCGGGAGAAGAGCGTAGATGGCGAGACTCCTAGGGAGCCTCGGAAGCGGGAACGCTGAAGGCGGACGCTACTTCCGAATATGTATCCAGCGCCTGCTCGCCGAGCGGGGTAATGCCGTAGATGCCCCGGCTTTGGCGGACGAACCAGCGGTAAAAGTTTTTTTGCAGCAGATCGCCGGCCGCCTTGTTGCCGGTCAGCTCGCGAAGCCGGCGCGGGCTTAACGGCCCCTGCAGGCGGATCAGATAGGCGCAGTGCAACGATTTTTCGCGGTAGGCGGTCATCAGTTTCCGCTGGGTGCTGCCGCCTACGTTGTAATCTCCGCTCCGTTCGCGAAATTCGTGAACGACCCGGGCGGCTGCGCGCTTATTGTGGCGCGGCGTGTAAGGAACGGGCTCGCAGACGATGTCGACTGCGGGTTGTTTGCGTTTGTAAAATTGCACGGTTATGATCCCGAGGCCGAGCCTCCGGCATAAGCGCCGCACGTCGTCCCAATGCAAGCGGTGCGGAGCGCGCCCTTTGTTCGGCAGCTCGAAGGCGACGTACACCTGATCGGTCATTTTCAAGCGGTCGATTCCTTGCACGAGCAGCGGAATGTTGAAGCTCTTTTTAAGCTCGACGATGACGGGAGGCTCCTCGCCCCGCATGGCGACCAGGTCGCAATGCTTCACCTCGCCGCGGACCGTATATCCCAGCTTTTCGAAGTATTGTTTGATCGGAGCGTACAGCTCCGTTTCGCTTTGAATCGGCATAACGGCAAACGTCCTCCTGCGCTGGAATGCTGAAGTAGTTGTACCATTATAGCACAGGATTTGATAGAATAGGGACAGATCTACTTGTACGTACATGTTCAGAGGGGATGCCCGGGACGACCGGGGGCTTTATGGGGCAATTGCATGAATTCGTGGGAGGATGAGGACAATGAAATCGACTCAAGGGGATTCCGTATTGGACGCATGGCTGGACCAAAGCTTTGATTGCGAATGCGGCAAACGGCATGAGGTGCCGATCCGCCGCATCGTCATCGAGCGCGGCGCATTGGAGGCGGTGGCCGGCTATGTGAAAGAAGCCGGCTACAGCCATGTGACGCTTGTTGCGGACGGCAAGACGCAGCAAGCGGCGGGAGAAAAGCTGCGCGGGCTGTTGGAAGCGGCGCAGCTGAACGTTTCGGTCAGCGTGATTCGCGAGAACACGCTGGGCGAGGTTGCCGCCGACGAGGAGGCGATCGTGCAGGTACTGCTCGATACGCCGCTGGCGTCGCAGGCGCTTGTGGCCGTGGGCGCGGGCACCGTCCACGACATCGTGCGCTTCGCCGCCCACCGGACGAAGCGGCCGTTCTTGTCCGTGCCGACGGCCCCGTCCGTCGACGGCTTCGCGTCCGTGGGCGCGCCGCTGATCGTCCGCGGCTTCAAGCAGACGATCGCCTGCTCCGCCCCGGAGGCGATCTTCGCCGACCTCGCCTTGCTGGCGGAGGCGCCGCAGGCGATGGTCGCGGCCGGCTTCGGCGACATGCTCGGCAAGTTCACATCGCTTGCCGACTGGGCGCTGGGCCGCCTGCTGCTGGACGAGCACTACTGCGAGCTGTGCGCGCGGCTGACCGTGCAGGCCGTGGAGCTGTGCACGGCCCATTTGGACGAGATCGCCGCGCGCAGCGATCTCGGCATGCAAAAGCTGATGGAAGGCCTGATTTTATCCGGCATTTCCATGCTCCTGATCGGCCATTCGCGGCCGGCCTCGGGGGCGGAGCACCATCTCTCCCATTACTGGGAGATGGTGCTTCTGCAGCAGCGCCGCCGGGCGCTGCTGCACGGCGCGAAGGTCGGCGTCGCGACCGTGATGATGGCGCAGCGCTACCAGGCGCTGCTCGCGGTCACGGCCGGCGAGGCCGCCGCGCGCCTCGCGCAAAGCGCTGTCCTGGGCGGCGCGGCGGATGCGGAGCGCATCCGGCAAGCCTACGGGGACATGGCCGGGCAGGTCATCGCCGAGAATTTCCCGGCGGATGCTGCGGCCGTCGATGCGCGCGCGCTGAAGGCGCACATCGCGGAAAAATGGGGCGATGTGCAGGACATCGCCCGTACGGTCCCTGCACCCGAGCAGCTTAGCGCGTGGCTCGCGGCGGTGCAGGGACCGGTGACGCCCGGGCAGCTCGGCGTGGAGCCGGAGCTGGTTGAGGCGTCACTGCGGGATGCGCTGTTCGTGCGCAACCGGTTCACGATCTTGCGCTTGCAGCGGCTGCTGTAAGCGCCGAGCAAGGCGGCAGAAAGCGATCTTCGTTGCTTTCTGCCGCCTTTTTGTTGGCGTCCTTTGGGAGCGCCGCTCGCTCAGTGCAGCGGCTACCCTGAAACCAACACGCCGGAGCCGGTAACCCATCTACCTGGTTGCGCGTAAAAAACCTGCAAAAGTACAGTTTTTGCTCGACGGATACGCTATCCACGACAAATTCCTGCAATTGTGAAGCTTTTTCACCTCGAACATGGGCTCAGATTCATTTTCATCGAAAATTCCTGCACAATCGCAGGCTTTTTGACCAAATGAACCATTTTTGCAGAAAAAACCTGCACTTTCGCAGTTTTTTCCCTGCCAAGCCGCTTGATCCCCCCACTTCAGCTCTGCAATCCGAGCATGGAGTGGCGTGGGATTGGAGAAGAGCGGCTATGCCCCCTCTAACCTAACAATCTGTTTTTCGCAGGTTTTCTACGCGTTTTTAGAGTTCTGTCTCTCTAATGTTCGTTTTCTGGGGCAGCTTGAAAAGTACAGCTTTGTCGATGCAAACGGGCCGTTTCGGGGAAAATTCTGCGATTATGCAGGAATCTCCAGTTTAGATGGACTAGAACGGTAGTTTTGGTGGAAAAAGCCGCAAATGTGATCGTCCGACCGCCGTCAAGCAGCGCAACACCACGCACTGGGAGTTACGCGCAGTGCGAAAAAGTCCAATGAATTTCCCCTCACATGAGAGGAGGGGCATTCGCCTCCATTCCTATGCGCAATCTGGCGCGGAAGGTGTGGGAGTCCTGCCATTTAAGCGTTCTGCACGATGGTGAGTTAGTCGTGCTGCATCAGGCGGAGAGCCCCGGAAAGATCCGCTTTTCCATCGAAGTGGGCTCCAAATTCGACGCGCTGCATTCGGTATCGGGGCGGCTCCTGCTCGCTCACCTTCAGCAGGAAGAAAGAGAGCGTTATTTGGCGGAACACGAGGGGTATCAAGCGGCGGATGCCGAAGAGCGGCAGTGCATCGTCTCGGAGCTGGATATGAAATCCATATGTGGATCGCGATATCGCCGTGCTGGCGGGCAATCCGAAGGTCGGGCTGGCGGCCGCTGTGGCCGTGCCCAGCCTGATCGTATCGGGGAGGCAACTGGCGATCGAGCTTTTAAGGAAAGAACTGACCTTCTGCGCGCTTGAAATTACGAAAGCTATGGGGCTCAGCTCCGCTTCCGAACAGGGCTGATTTTTTGGCCTTTTGCATCGGCAAGAAAGCCGGTCTTTCACGTCTGCGGCAAAAATTTCGGGAAACTTATCCTCCATGAGTGCATAGGATTGTAATACACAATTCACCATCACGAGCCGACCTGGCATCACAAAGGGGGCTGTGAAAGGAGGTACCCATGGACATATTTAAAAGAATCACGGAGCATCGTACGGAGAAGGAAATGCTGGCCTGGACCGGTACGTTCGCGGAGTACATAGAGTTGGTTCGCAATAACCCTGGCCTCTCGAAAACCGCACACTCCCGTGTTTACGAAATGATCGCGTCGCAAGGCATTAACGATGAAACCGGCAATAAATCTTACAAATTTTTTAATCAGGAAATGTTCGGCCTTGACCGCGCTATCGAGAAGCTGGTGGAAGAATATTTTCACTCCGCCGCACGCCGTCTGGATGTCCGCAAGCGGATACTGCTGCTGATGGGGCCTGTCAGTGGAGGGAAATCGACCATTGTGACCATGCTCAAGCGGGGGCTTGAACAATTCTCCAAAACGGACCGCGGTGCCGTCTACGCCATTAAAGGCTGTCCGATGCATGAAGATCCGCTTCATTTGATTCCGCATGAGCTTCGCTCCGAAGTGGAGCGCGAGCTCGGCGTGCGCATTGAGGGAACTTTGTGCCCGTCCTGCCAAATGCGTCTGAAAACGGAATACAAGGGATGCATCGAGGACGTGCTCGTCGAGCGCGTGCTTATTTCCGAAGAAGGGCGGGTCGGCATCGGGACGTTCAGCCCGTCGGACCCCAAATCGCAGGATATCGCGGATTTGACGGGAAGTATAGATTTTTCGACCATCACGGAGTACGGCTCCGAATCCGACCCGCGGGCTTACCGTTTTGACGGGGAATTGAACAAGGCGAACCGCGGCATCATGGAATTTCAGGAAATGCTCAAATGCGACGAGAAGTTTCTTTGGAACTTGCTGTCTTTGACCCAGGAGGGCAACTTTAAGGCAGGCAGGTTTGCGCTTATTTCCGCCGACGAGCTGATCATCGCGCATACGAACGAGACGGAGTACAAATCGTTTATCGCCAACAAAAAAAATGAAGCACTGCAATCGCGGATGATCGTGATGCCGATTCCTTACAACCTCAGAGTTGCCGACGAGGAAAAAATTTACTACAAACTCATCGGGCAGAGCGACATGTCGCACATTCATATTGCTCCGCACGCCTTGAGAGTCGCGGCTATTTTCTCGATTCTCACGCGACTGAAGGAAACGAAAAAACAAGGCATGGATCTTGTCAAAAAAATGCGCATGTATGACGGCGAAGCCGTCGAGGGCTACAAGGAAGCGGATTTGAAAGAGATGCAAAACGAGTTTATCGAGGAAGGCATGAGCGGAATCGATCCGCGGTATGTCATTAACCGCATCTCAAGCGCCTTGATCCGCCAGGATCTTCAGTGCATTAACGCGCTGGATGTGCTTCGCGCCTTGAAAGACGGACTAGATCAGCATCCGTCCATCACAAAAGACGAGCGGGAGCGCTACCTCAACTTTATTTCCATAGCGCGCAAGGAATACGACGATATCGCCAAGAAAGAGGTGCAAAAAGCGTTCGTCTACTCTTTTGAGGAGTCGGCCAAAACGCTGTTTGACAATTACCTCGACAACATCGAAGCCTACTGCAACTGGGGCAAAATTAAAGATCCGCTTACCGGCGAGGAAATGGATCCGGATGAGCGGCTGATGCGCTCGATCGAGGAGCAGATCGGCATTTCCGAAAATGCAAAGAAAGCGTTCCGCGAAGAAATTCTCATTCGCATTTCGTCGTACTCCCGCAAAGGCAAAAAATTCGATTACAGCAGCCATGAACGGCTCCGCGAGGCGATTGAGAAAAAGCTGTTTGCCGACCTGAAAGATATTGTAAAAATCACGACATCGACCAAAACGCCGGATGAGAAGCAGCTTAAGAAAATCAACGACGTAACGAAACAATTGATCGACGAGCACGGATACTGCCCGGTTTGCGCGAATGAACTGCTTCGCTACGTAGGCAGCCTGTTAAACCGGTAATCCCGCTTGGTCGAAACGAAGACCGCCTCCCGAATTTGCGGATTCAGGGGAGCGGCGCGATGAAAACCGGCGTGCCGCGAAGAGAACTCGCACCCGGTGCTCCCGGTGTGATGTAAAAACCACCGCGCGCAGAACGCCTGCAAAAGCACCATCGGCGGAGGCCACGCGCGGAAAGCGGCAAAAGCACCACCGTCGGCGGCCACCACGCAGAACGCCTGCAAAAGCACCATCGGCGGAGGCCGCGCGCGGAAAGCGGCAGAAGCACCGCCGTCGGCGGCCACCACGCAGAACGCCTGCAAAAGCACGATCGGCGGAGGCCGAGCGCAGAGAGCCGGCAGAAGCACCACCGTCGGCGGCCACCACGCAGAACGCCTGCAAAAGCACCATCGGCGAAGGCCGCGCGCGGAAAGCGGCAGAAGCAACATCGGCAGCGGCCGCGCGCAGAACACCTGCAAAAGCACGATCGGCGGCCACCGCACGCAAAAAGCCTGCAAAAGTGCATCTTTTTGCGCCGCGATATGCCGGATGAGGATTATTCCTGCAAATCTGCAGTTTTTTTTGCTAAAATGCGGGTCTCCGCCCACGTTGATCGGAAATTCCTGTACAATTGCAGGCTTTTCGCTGAAATGAGCCATTTTTAGGGAAAAAAACTGCACTTTCGCAGGTTTTTTCCCTGCCAGCCGCTTTGCGCCTCCCACTTCGGCGTGCCAACCCGAGCGTGACGGCGGGGAAGAGTGGCTGCGCCCTCTCTGAGTCCTCTTTCGCTGGTTTCGCGAAAGCTGCTGCATCGGCCCCTCCGGCCCGATGGACGTCAAACCCTCCACGGAACGATCGTACCGTGGAGGGAACGCTCCGCCCGGGGCCGGCGGAACGATGAAAACCACCGCGCCGGCCCTCCGGCCGCTCAGCGCCCAAAAGCCTCCATCCCTTACGGATATGGAGGCTTTATTCCGTATCAAGGGGAGACCCCCTTGATATTTTTATAAGTGGGCAACGTGATTTCGACAACCGTGCCCTGGTTCATTTTGCTTCGGATGTGCATGCGGCCGTGGTGGTTTTCGATGATCCGGTAGCTTACCATGAGACCGAGTCCGGTGCCTTTTTCCTTCGTCGTATAGAAAGGCTCGCCCAGCCGCGGAAGCCTGTCCTCCGGAATGCCGACGCCGTAGTCGGTAAAGACCAGGGCGATTTCGTTTTCACCGTGGAGCCGGGCCTCGACGAATATTTCCCCGCCATCCGGCATGGCGTCAATCGAATTGTTCAGGATGTTGATGCACACCTGCTTGATCTGGTTCTCATCGCAGTGAATCGGCGGCAGGCCGTCTGCCAAATTGCTGGCGATTTCCACATTGTTCATGATCGCCTGAGAGCTGAGCAGGGCAATCGTGTTCGTTAAAATCTCCTTGATATCTTTGGGCTGGAAAGAAACGGCTTGCGGTTTAGCGATGACGAGGAATTCGCTTACAATAAAGTTAATCCGGTCCAGCTCGGAGAGCATAATGTCGTAATAATGCCGGTAATCGGTAGTTTTGTTTTGCAAAAGCTGGACAAATCCTTTGAGCGAAGTAAGCGGATTGCGGATCTCATGGGCGACACCGGCGGCGAGTTGTCCGACGATGGAAAGCTTTTCAGACTTGATCAGCATTTCTTCCGACCTTTGCTCCTCCGATATATCTTTGCAGATCGCATATACGCCGGCGATTTGCTCGTTGACAATAATGGGCACGTTGATCACGCTTAAGGATACCGGCTGCCCGAGCTTGTGAATGAACGAAATCCGGTAAGTTTGCGTTTCGCCCTCCAAAGCTTTTTGAAAATGCTGCTCCCAATGCTCCACGTCCTGCGGAACGATCATGTGCTTCATCGATTTTTGCAGCAGTTCGTTCGCAGGGTAGCCGGTTATTTTCTCCGTAGCCGGATTGACACTTATAAAAATGCCGTCCGAATCGAACGAACATATCGCATCGGGATTGTTTTCATACAATGACTTGTACCGCTGCTCGCTTTGCTCCAACAGCTTTTCGGCCCGCGCCCGTTCGTAGATCGCCTGAATCATCGCATAGGATCTGTAAAACTGATCGTCGCCGTTCTGCGAAATCATTTTACGGAGCTTTTCGTCGGAATCGCTGTCTGCAGGGAAGCCCTTATCCTGCTCGTGGCTGGCAATGCGAAGCATTTCCATCACATTGGTGATATGTTCGCGATGAATGCGCGCCGCGGAGGCCGTTTTGGAGAACTGCTTGCCTGGAGTGCCCAAATAGACGATGCCCTTGCCAGGATCGTAGTCGGTAATATAGTTCATATTGACCAAATTCGTCTGATCGATCAGCCGGAATCCGTCTTCATACAGCCATTCTTCAAAAGCATCGGGAGAGGAGCAGTAATAATAAGCGTCCTCCAGCGTATGGATGATGTACTCCTTGTTGCGGATACATTCAATCTTGACTACGTCTTCTGATGAGATGAGCAGCGTTTTCGAACCGCGTTTACCATCGCGAGTAACGGGTATCTTGGGCATACTTTCAACTCCTGGTCCATTCATGCTGTATGAATCTCATTATACAGTTTTCTGTGAAATATTTCTTTATTTCGTATAAAATCGGAGCAAAAACAGGATTGCAAAACAAAGTATGAAAACGATTTAATACAATTATATACATTATGTAACATTTTTGTAAATTTAAAAAGTTCAATCTAAGAAAACCTTGATAAATCAAGTGTTATTTATGTTTACCTCACTTTCGCTCATCACCAATTCCGGGAATCGGAACGGGTGTTTTTGTGACAAGAATATCCTGAGCTGATTGTCCGGCAGGTGGATTGAAGTGTTTAGCGTTTCATGTACAAGTTACAAAAACTGCATTGGTGGTTAGAGAAGGGGACGACTAGCCCCCTCCTGCTCAATTTCTCATCGTATAGGCAAATTATTTCGATATTGATTTGGGGTCAGCCCAGTGTACTTCCTAAAAACTTGAGAGAAGTATTTTTCATCTTGATAACCGACTTGATAGGCGATTTCACTAATTTTGATCCCAGGATTAGAGAGCAACTCTATGGCACGGTCGATTCGGATCTTATGCAAATATTCTAAAAAACCCATGTTTAATTGCTGTTTAAAAAGAATACCCAGGTAGCCAGGGGTTATGAAAACTTCTCTTGCCACTATGTCTCGGCTGATATCTTTGTTGTAATTTTGATTTATATAAGCCAGAGCTTCTAGAAATATCCTATTATTGTTTTTGGATGAGTTTATTTGATCACTTATTCTGCACATAATCCCTGTTATTACACTTTTAATCACATCCATGCTTGAACTAGTGAGGATCTTTGACAGCTTTGGGAAATCCTCGACGAAGATTTCATCGGTATTTATGTTTTTTTCGATACAAAAGTGAAACAAACTAAAAGCTAGAGCAAGCATGGAGTTGAGAACATGGCTTTTCGAGCTGCTTTCGGGTTTTAATGCATAATGAAATGCATTAAACTTTTCGACCATTACTTCCCGACTACCAGAGATAATGGCCTGAATAATGGCTTTCTCTTCAGAAAGGGGATATGAAGTTGCTTCTATATCCTCCTCCATGTAATTAACGATTTTTTCCGAGCCTTTAAAAAACCGTTTTTCTAGTGCATCTACAGCTTCACGGTAAGATGAATGAAGGTAGGAAATTCCCTTGTCCATACTTCCAACACCTATTGAAATTGTAAGTGGAAGATGCTGACTAACTCCTGTTTGTAACTCCATCATAATCCCCTGGAAAGCCATCGTATCAATCCACTGATCTGTGTTAAGGATCAATACAATGCTGTCCTGATGTTCAAAGGCTGCACAAACGAGCGTTTGCGAAAGTATTTCTTCCGTGATATTTTTAATCGCAAACTTAAACAGCTCAATCTCCTTATAATTAAATTTTTGTTCCAACGTGTAAAAATTATCAATTTCAAGCACCAGAACGCCAAACAACATCTTTGGAAATGTAATGTGGTTAAGGCTTAGCATCGCTTCAAGACGATCAGATGGGGGACGCTCTGATAATACCAAGCGACTCAATGTCCGGTCCCGTAACAAAGGCAAGCTACTTTGAAAACCAATACGTAATTGGTCCAACGCTTCACTTTGCTTTTTTTCTTCGTTAATATGATTTGCTTGTTTCTTGATAACGTCCAGAATCTCATCCGGCCGGCTCGGTTTTAATAAATATTCGCATGTGCCGAACGTCATGGCTTTTTGAGCATAAGCAAATTCATCGTATCCACTGAAAATAATGTTACGAATGCTAGGATATAATACCGACACTTCCTTAATTAACTCGAGGCCATCCATAACTGGCATTCGAATGTCAGTGATAATGATGTCTACTGGGAATTGTTTAATTATCTTGAGCGCTTCAGCCCCATCACAAGCTTCACCTGCAATATGGATGTCATGCGAATTCCAATCAATTGCATTTCGGATCCCTTCACGGGCACGCCTTTCATCGTCAACTATTAGTAAGTTAATCATAAGATTACCTCCCTCTCGCCCTGATTTAATGGGATTCGAAGAAATACTTTTGTACCTACACCAATCTGACTCTCCACTCTTAGCGTATATTGATCATTATAAAAGTGCTGCAAGCGTGCAAAAACATTGTGAGTTCCGTAGCCGCTGGTATCGCTCGAAAGATTGGACCTGCTTGGAGGGACGTAATTCATAATTTTATTTATTGTAAATTCATCCATCCCGATTCCATCATCCTCTATCAGAAATTCAAGATTGTTGTTGACTAAATTACCAGAAACTCTAACTGCTCCACCTTCATGTTTTTTCTCAATTCCGTGTGTTATTGCATTTTCAATAAAAGGTTGAAGAATCAGCTTTAGAATGACGTAATGATCAAGCTTAGATGGGATTTCAATGCTGTATTGAAGCTTTTCCTCAAATCTCATCTTCTGAAGAGCGAGATAATGGCCGATAAGTTCTTTTTCCTTCACTACACTGGTTAGACTGCTGCCACGGTTTAAATTAAGCCGAAGCAGCCGAGAAAGACTAATAATCATATCGGAAATTTTTTTGTTTCCGGAAGTCTGAGCTTCCCAAAAGATTGTATCCAGCATGTTATAGAGGAAATGTGGGTTAATTTGTGCTTGCAGGGCTTTGAGCTCTGCCTCTTTTTCGCTAAGTTTAAGCAGATAGACATCATTTACTAAGGTTTTGATTTTCGAAACCATACTGTTATATCCCCTACCAAGTTCACCAATCTCATCTCGATATTTGATGTTCACACGTTCTTCGAAATTTCCATTTTGAAACCTCTTCATAGATCTCTGCAAAGCTTTAATTGGTGCTGTAAGGAAGATTGTGCAAACCAGCATTAATGGCAAACTTAGAATTAGGCATATGAAAATTAAGATGAACGTGAATTCTTTTATAGCATTCAATTCATTTGTGAGGAAAGCAAGGGGGACCGTGTAAAAAACACGCCAACCTAAGGAATCCATCGTGCTAAAGGTGACTAGCAATTTTTCACCGTTTACTGTTACGATTTTGGTCCCTGTTAGCGATTTGTCATCTATACCGTTTAAAACCTTTATGAACCCATCCATCTGATATTGTGGCATTCCTGCTTGCATTAATAGCGTACCTTTCTGATCCAATAAGACGATACCATGATCATTATCATAAAGATTTTTTAGATAAAGCTTTCGGACCGTTTCCGTGTTAATGCCCAAAAACAATAATCCGATATGTTTTCCGTTGTAAACATTACGTACGATTCTGCTCATGCCAATCATTTCATTTTGGTCATCGTGAACAAATGTATTTTTTTTATCCGTTAACGGAAACCAAAGTGGAGCACCATTTTTCTGAAGAATTTGCGAATAAGTTGGACTTTCGTGAATATCGGAAAGCGCATAGGGATTGCTGCCGTTGCCAGTGGATTCACTAAAAAGAGGGTTCTCCTTGGTTCCGTAAAGGGATAAGTAATCAAAAATGCGGGTAGTCAGCATGTAATCCATAATGGAGGCTGTTGGTCCATTATAAAGGGTGTTCCCTAGTGACTCACCTGAGCTGCCTCCTTGTGAAAGTTCAGATTGAATGGGCTGAGAAGAAATGAATACGGTTGCCCAATCCTCAACTTGCTTACGCATGGAGGATATGCTGTTCCCGATCTCTCTTATGATTCCAATGTTGGTCGTACTAACTTTATCGATAATCTGTTTTTTGACTGTCTGGTACGAATAAAAACCTATTGAAAGCGTGATCAGTGCGATAACTGAATAGAATACGACGAAAATTTTGAGACGTATGCTTAAATCCAAGTAAAGTCTTTTCATAAGGTTCGCCGCCCTTTCCCATCAAGGTGTCATTCTATCAATTATAATCACGTATTCGAACGGGAACAATATGGGTGTTGCTAACAGTTACGAAATTTCAACCTTACTGTCTTTTTCTCCGCTGAAATTTCACGATGTCCATGATAAGATTGCTCACGTAGCAACAAAATGAACTTCCAAGGGGGAATACAAATGCATAGAAAGACTGCAAGCAAATTGCTCTTCGCATCACTAGGTCTGATGGTTCTGTTGACAGCATGCAACAATGACAATGGCAATTCGAGTTCCAGTCCAAACTCCGCTACGGATTCTGCAGCACCGGCTAAAAAAGTAACGTTACGTTTCTTCTCGAACTTGCCGGATCGGAAAGCTGGTCAAGGACTTGCTGAACAAACGATTATTAACAATTACATGAAAGAGAACCCGAATGTAACAATCGAGGTTGAAGCACTAGGGGAGCCTTTCTCGAATAAGTTAAGAACTTATATGGCATCGAACGAACCAATTGATATCACTGCAGTATTTGGTGGAGCAGAACTAAATGCTCTGCGGCAAGCCGGATATGTAAAGGAATTGAATCCTAAAGATTATAACAACGATAGCTTCGGTTTCCTGCCGGGTTCACTTAAGAACTTTACGTATGAGAGCAAGCTGTACGGACTACCTAGGAGCAGCGACTATGAAGTCATTTATTACAACAAAAAATTGTTTGAAGATAACGGCGTGAAAATACCGACGACAACCGATGAACTGATCGCTGCCGCGAAGGAATTCCGTAAAAAGAACATTGCTCCAATATCTATGAATGGGAAGGATCAGTGGAATCTGGCGGAGTTGTACCAAAACGTTGTTCAGCGCGTAAATGGCGATCAGCAAGCCATTCTGGATGCAGTGGACGGCAAGAAGTCCTTAAAAGATGATCCAAGCTTCCTCGAGGGGGCGAAGATTTTCAAACAGTTCCGGGATGCAGGTCTGTTCCAAGATGGCTTTATGACGGCTGACTACGGAATGTCCCAAAACCTGTTTACGCAAGGGAAAGCAGCAATGTGGTATATGGGCTCTTGGGAATCAGGCATGGCTACAAATGCAAGCCTTCCTGAAGAGTTCCGAAACAACCTGGACGTTATTAAATTTCCTGTCGTAAGCGGCGGAAAGGGCAAAGATACCGATTTGCAGGCGTGGAATGGTGGAGGCGTTTCCCTAGTCAGTGCGTCCCCGCATCCGGAAGAAGCAAAGAAATTTTTTGATTACATGATGGGTGCTGGGCAATGGCCTAAAGTAAGCTGGCAAGTTGGAGGCCTTGTGCCGGCACAAAAATATGAATTGGCAGGCAATGAATCCAAAGTCCAAAAGCAAATGAGTGACATTCTTACAAGTGCCACATCCACACCAGGTATCTCCTGGATTGACCATGGTACCCCTAGCTTAAAAAATGATATCCAAAATGTATTCGGTGAATTCTTCAGTGCATCATCTTCGCCTGAACAACTGGTCGACAGGTTACAGGCAGCAATTGATAAACAATCAAAATAAGTAAAGTATGGGTCAGGGCTAGGCTAAATGTGTGGGGTAGGGCTGAGTACCTGCTCCATACTTTTAAAAGTATGAGGTGGTGCATCATGCAAAAAGTACTCAGTAATAGATTGTCCATTTTAATTTTTGTTTTTCCAGGGTTACTGTTATTTTTATTTATGTTTCTGGCTCCGATTATTTTAAGTGGATATTATTCTTTCACGGAAACAATGGGACCAGGAACGAAGATTACGATGGTTGGTATGGACAATTATCGAAATTTACTCTTTCATGACAAGCAGTTTTGGGTTTCGTTACGAAATGCTCTTCTGCTCGGTCTGGGTTTCATCTTTATCCAACATCCGCTATGTATCTTTTTTGCTCTCTTGCTGGACCGGATCGGAGGTAAGGCTGAGAAGATTTTTCGCACGATTTTCTTCATCCCCTGCGTAATTTCAGTTGTCGTTATCGCAAAAATGTGGCTGTCCATTCTCGATCCCAATTTTGGCATATTTAATAAGTTCCTTATTTCAATCGGTTTGGGGTCGTTAAAACATGCTTGGCTGGCTGATACGAACACGGCTTTGGGGGCAATGCTCCTTATCTTAATTTGGTCGGGATTTGGATGGGGATTATTGTTTTACTATGCGGGAGTCAAAGGAATACCGGAGGATATGTATGAGGCGGCGCGATTGGATGGAGCTTCCGGATTTAAACTTCATTGGAAGATCACGGTCCCTCTTTTATCCCCGGTAATTACGATTCAGGTTACTCTGGCGATTATCGCGGCGTTGAAACAAATGGAAGGAGTTTATTTGACCACGGGCGGCGGTCCTGGAGATGCCACGCAATTTTTAGCCGTTTATTTATATAACAAGGCATTCAAGGCAAGTGAGTATGGATATGCCAATGCAATCTCGATATTGTTTATTATCATTTGTTTAATTGCCTCCTACATCAGCAATAAAATCACGAGTCGCAACTCAGTTGAGTATTAGGAGGTTTGGGGAATGAAATCATTGAAGAAAGTTTGTCTATGGATATGTTGTATCTTAGCTGCTCTTGTGCAGTTATTTCCTCTGATCTGGTTGGTGAATTACTCTTTCTTGGATAGCAGTGAGTTTTATTCATCGGAACTTATTAAGTGGCCGAGCTCACCAAAGTGGGGAAATTACGCAAATGCTTGGGTTGATGGTAATTTCTTGAAATATCTTACAAATAGCATCGTCGTATCAGGCGTCTCGATTGTTCTTACGGTCTTAATATCTATAATGCTGGCTTATGCATTCACCCGAATGAGGTGGAGATTCAGAGGCATCTTTTATACGATCATTCTGCTTGGTATCATGATTCCTCTTCACGCAACTTTGCTGCCTGCCTTTGCTATGTTTAAAACATTAGGGTTGAGGGATAGTTACTGGGCACTGATTTTGCCTTATACAGCTGTAAATGTACCATTAGGAATGTTTATCCTTTCAGGATTTATGCGTACTATTCCGTCTGCGCTTGAAGAATCAGCGATCATTGACGGTTGCGGTATCTTTAGACTTGTATTTCAAATTATCCTTCCATTGATGATGCCCGCCGTCGTCACGGTTGCGGTCAACTCCTTTTTGACTTGTTGGAATGAATTCATTATGGCAGCAACGTTTTTAAGTAGGGATACGTATAAGACATTGCCGTTTTCAGTTCAGAATTTTACAGGTTTGTACTCATCCGATTACGGCTCTCAGTTTGCTGTAATGGTATTGATATCGGTACCAGCAATACTTATTTACGCGCTATTTAACGAACAGATTACTAAAGGTGTTACGGCCGGTGCAGTAAAAGGATAGCTTGCTTCAGCACCGTTCAAGAAAATGATTTTCTGGGAGAAGATGAGCAGTTTAGACCCAAATTAAGTTGCATTGAAGAATGGAAGGGAACTAAATGAGAATGAAAGGAGGGTGAGAGGAAAAATTCCGGTTAAAGGAATCTTGTACCATCTGCTTCGATTATACCCAAAATTCTTTAATAATTAGGAGGACACCAAGAGATGAAACAAGTATGGAAAGGTATAGTCGGTTCTGCGTTGGCTGTCATCATGCTGCTCAACGTGGGGGCGATAGCAGAAGCTAATTCGTCTAATTCGCCGCAGCCAACAACCATCCCGGCTCTGCGTGAGTGGACGGGATCGTCAGGATCGTTCCAAATTGGTAAGCACCCCTATGTTCTTATTCATCCATCAGACGAATCCCGACTTCGTTCCGATGCCGAGGTCTTTGCCGATGACTTGGAAACGTTGACCGGAAAAAAAGTCAAAATCAAGGTTACAAAAAAGGATCCCGATCCAGGTGACATATTGCTTGAGCTTGGCTCGCAGGATACCCAGATTGGTGATGAAGGATATAAGCTCACAGTCGGATCGTCCGTGAACATCAAGGCGACCACATCGGCAGGCGCCTTCTACGGGACTCGCACCTTGCTCCAGTTGCTGAAACAGTCCCCTTCAGTACCTGCTGGCGCCGCTCGGGATTGGCCACGCTATCCCGAGCGCGGACTGATGATGGACATAGCCCGCCGTAACATTTCGTACAACTGGCTTGCGGCGCGGGTTCGGGAAATGGCCTATCTGAAGCTCAACTATCTCCACCTCCATTTCACGGATGATCAGGGCTGGCGCATTGAAAGCGGCCAGGGCCTTCAATCGCCACAGTTCCTCACCAAAGATCAGATTCGAAAGCTGGTGACGCTTGCGGCGAGCTACCATATCACGGTCGTACCCGAGATCGACATGCCGGGGCACATGGGCTGGGCTCTGAAGAATCACCCCGAGTTTCAACTGAAAGACCAGAATGGTGTAGCCGTCCCCAATAAGATCGACTACACGATCCCTGCTGCTCGGGAGTTCTTGCATAATCTGATCGAAGAGTATCTCCCGCTATTCCCGGGGAAGTACTGGCACATGGGGGCTGATGAGTTTCTTGGTGACAGCGAATATCAGAACTATCCGCAGCTCGAGCAGTACGCCAAACAGACATATGGACCGCTTGCCACGGCGAAGGACGGTGTTCACGGATTGATTAATGAAATCAATGGGTTGGTCCGTGCCAAAGGTAAAACACTACGGATTTGGAACGATTCTACCACACCAGATCATACCATTCCGATCGACAAAAACGTCGTCATAGATTGGTGGACGGACCTGAACACCCCATACCCTAGTCCTACGAATCCGGTATCACCTCAACAGCTCCTGCTCGAGGGGTACACCATCCAGAACTCCGGCTTCTGGCCTACGTACGACTTTCCTGATTACGGCTACACGCCCGTGCCGTCGATCCAGCACATGTACGAGGACTGGGCCGTGAATCTCTTCCACGGTTTTGCATACAACTATCAGGACGGAAGCAGCGGGACTCTGACACCGCTCTATGACGTTGGAGCGGCTGAACCCCGAAACCTTGGTTCTTCACTTAATTTCTGGAACGACGTGAACGGATTGACCGAAGAGCAAGTGGCCGCCTCGATCTTCCCAAGGTTGCGGGTGATGGCACAGAAGACCTGGGAGTCTGCTCCACTTGTCACAACCTACGCAGATTTTCAATCAATAATCCAAAGCGTTGGATCAGCGCCTTAACGCATCATAATTGAAGCTAGGATGATCAATTAGTCCAAGAACCTCTTTGCATTCCATCTTGGCTACCGGCTGAACACCTTCAGAATCCCGGTCTATGACCGGGATTTTTTAAATAGGTAATATCTAGAAAACTTCAGATTAATATACGTCCAATTAGCAGAAGGAGCATTTAAGGAATGATTAAAGAACTTCTCTACGGTGTTGCTTATTATGATGAGTACATGCCTAATGACAGGCTGAACGAAGACATTCGGATGATGAGAGAAGCCGGTATTAACGTAGTCCGAATCGCGGAATCGACATGGAGTACACATGAACCTCAGAACGGCGACTTCGATTTCAGTTCCGTAGACCGGGTACTTGACGCGATGCACGCTGCCGGCATTCACGTTATTGTCGGCACGCCGACCTATGCTGTCCCGACTTGGATGGTGAAGGAACATCCCGCCGTGCTTGCCATCACGCCGCTTGGGCCGGGTAAATATGGCCCCAGACAGATTATGGACATTACAAACCCGGTCTATTTATTCTATGCAGAGCGGATTATTCGCAAGCTGATTTCGAGAGTGGCTAGTCATCCCGCCGTCATTGGGTATCAAACGGATAACGAAACGAAGCACTATAACACGGCAGGACCAAATGTACAGCTTCAATTTGTCAAATACATGCGAGGGAAATTCGGATCCTTGGATGAGATCAACCGGCGGTTTGGCCTAGACTATTGGAGCAATCGCATCAACAGCTGGGAGGACTTCCCTTCTGTCATTGGCACGATCAACGGCAGTTTAGGAGCTGAATTCGCACGTTTCCAGCGGAAGCTAGTGACTGACTTCCTCGCTTGGCAGGTCGCTATCGTAAACGAATACAAGCGTCCCGGCCAGTTCGTCACGCAGAACTTTGACTTCGAATGGCGAGGGTATTCGTACGGTGTGCAGCCGTCGGTGGACCACTTCGCTGCAGCGGCGCCTTTCGATATTGCGGGCGTCGACATTTACCATCCTTCCCAAAGCAAGCTGACCGGCATCGAGGTATCGTTCGGCGGGGACATGGCGCGTTCGCTGAAACGGGCAAACTACCTTGTACTAGAGACTCAGGCACAGGCGTTTCCGAACATGACGCCGTACCCGGGCCAGTTGAGGCTTCTGGCGTTCAGCCATGTCGCATCTGGTGCTTCGATGGTTGCCTACTGGCACTGGCATTCGATTCACAACTCGATCGAAACGTACTGGAAGGGCTTGTTGAGTCACGATTTGCAGCCGAACCCGGTTTATAACGAAGCGATGACGATTGGCCACGATTTCGCCCGGCTCTCTGACGAGCTGATCGGCTTGCGCAAGACGAATCGGGTCGCGGTCATGGTCAGCAACGAAGCGCTGACGGCGTTGGAATGGTTCAAGCTTCCCGACGGACGAACGTATAACGATGTTGTCCGCCGGATGTACGACGAGCTCTATAAGATGAATGTGTCCTGCGACTTTATCCATCCGTCCTTCGAATGCCTGGACGATTACGGACTGATCGTCGTGCCTGCGCTTTACGCGGTGCCGGACGAAGCGCTGAAGCGGTTGAACGCTTATACAGCGGGAGGCGGTCATGTCGTCTACTCCTTCAAGAGCGGCTTCGCCGATGATACGGTGAAGGTGCGGACTATGAGTCAACCGGGCATCATCTCGGAAGCCTGCGGCGTCTCGTACAGCATGTTCGTCGAGCCGAAAGGTGTCGGACTTGCGGGCAAACTATTCGACGGTGCTGAGGAAGCGGGGACGGTGGAAAGCTTTATGGAGCTGCTGACGCCCATGTCCGAACAGGCCGAGGTGCTCGCCTCCTACGTCCATCCGCATTGGGGACAATATGCTGCGGCGACGCGCAATCGATACGGACGCGGCTGCGCAACGTATATCGGCGGCCTGTTTGATGCCGATTCGATGCGGCGCGTGCTTCGGTCGGCCGTTGAGGAGGCGGGGCTGTGGGGAACGGACCAGCAGCTCGCGTTTCCGCTGATTGTGAAGACAGGCGTGAACAGAGCGGGCCGGACGGTACGGTTCTATTTCAACTATTCCGACGATACGCAGACGTTCGTCTATTCGTATCTAGGCGGGGCGGAGCTGCTCTTCGGTGAAGGTGTGGAACAAGGCGAGGAGCTCGATATCGAGCCGTGGGGCGTTCGAATTATAGCTGCCGAGGGCTGATTGTACGGCTGGTGGAATGAAGCGATGTCTGGTCCTGACTGTAATTAGTTCTATTGGGTATCGTGCATATAAGTTGGCAACATAACGGCTGCACCTCGAGTGTTTTTAGTTTCTGTGACTGTCAGGTCGTTTACGCAAAAGGCCCGGAAACAGGGACGGAATTAAAGAACATCAATTTGAGATTAGCATTTACAATTGAATTGAGGCGCGAAACGAGATGAAATTTACACACAACGTTGAGCAGTGGGACATATTTGAAGTTGAATTGCAGGCTTCTCATACCTTCATTAATCCATTCAGGGATGTGAACCTTTATGGGGAGTTTTGGAGTGGGAAGGGATGGAAGCGAATTAGGGGCTTTCATGATGGAGGCGATACTTGGAAAATTCGGTATATGCCGGAATCGCAGGGGGAATATCGATTCAGGGTGTTATCAGATTATGCAGATTTTGAAGGACTCGAAGGTATGTTTCATGTAGCAGCCCCTTCTCAGGGAAATCATGGACCTATCCGAGTAATAGGTACACATTTTTCCTACGCAGACGGTACTCCCTTTTTTGTTATGGGTACTACTGCATACGCCTGGACTTACCGTCCGGAAGAAGTTCGACGGAAGACGCTGGAATCTTTCTCCAAGTATGGTTTTAATAAAATACGTATGCTCGTATTTCCGAAATTCATGCGAATTGGTGGCGAGGTGAGCGAGATCGATATCTCCTACGAGCCGCCCGTATTCCCGTTTGAAGGCGAACCAAATTCTTTTGACTTTCAGCGGTTTTGTCCTGAGTATTTTCAAAATTTAGAAGATCGAGTCATGGATCTATTAAAACTTGGGATTGAAGCTGACGTGATACTGTTCCATCCTTACGATTGTTGGGGAATTGATCTTGGAATGAAACAGGATGATCATCTAACCTATATTAACTATATTATCGCGCGCTTGTCTGCGTACAGGAACGTATGGTGGTCTTTGGCCAATGAGTTTGACGTTGATAATACGCCGGAAGGTAAAACTTATGTACGGATGGATCGTAAAGATTGGGATTTGTTCGGTGCGACAATCAAGGCGAATGACCCCTACAGTCATCCAATATCAATTCATAATATTCCGTTTGGTTTTATTTATCCTAACCGTGACTGGATGACTCACGTCAGCTATCAACATCCGGATACTTATACACTCGTTCTTGAGTTAAAAAACAAATACATGAAACCAATCGTGAATGATGAATATCAGTACGAAGGAAACATGAAAGTAGAATGGGGCAGTAGTGACGCCGAAACAACTGTTTTGCGGCATTGGCTTTCGGCAATGGCCGGGGGATATGCAACACACGGTGAGGTTATCAAGTCTAACGGTAACGGGAAAGATCTATTTTGGTCGTATGGTGGCACGTTGATAGGCCAAAGCGCACCTCGACTCAAGTTCATGAAGCAGATCATAGAAACATGCGGTTTCCAAAGTATGGAAAGGGATGCGCTAAACACGGATGGGCATCACTATTTTACCTTACACCGGGATATGGACGAATACCTGATTTTCTGCCGTTACGATCTCCCTGGAAAAGGACTTTGGTGCGGACCGTTCGACGGCACTGAGTATGAGTATGAGGTAATTGCATATGATGTTTGGAATTGCACGGAAATTGAGCGGCTAACCGTTACTAATACCGGTACCCTGCCTATCAAGAGGTGGACTGTTTATCACTTAAAGTCAAAGAATAATAGATAATACGCAGACGTTCGTCTATCCGTACCAAGGCGGGGCGGAGCTGCTCTTCGGTGAAGGTGTGGAACAAGGAGAGGCGCTCAATATCGAGCCGTGGGGCGTTCGAATTATAGCTGCCGAGGGCTGATTGTACAGTTGGTGGTTTGTAGTGTTCCAAGATATAAAGTTAGGGGTTGAGGAAATGACATTTATCTGTAATCCAATTAACATGCCATACAAATATCAATTTATTGAACAGCACGGAATTATGAAAATCAACAGGGAAGCTGCCGATCCATCCATGATTTATTTTAATCAGAAATATTATCTTTTCCCGTCCATGACGGCTGGATTTCTTTGGAGTGACAATCTAGCCGATTGGGAATTCCATCCTCTAACGGATCTGCCGATCTACGATTACGCCCCGGATGTTCGAGTCATTGGAGAATACATGTACTTTTCCGCATCGAATTCTTCTCGTAACTGCTCATTTTACCGAACGAAAGATCCGATCAACGGATCTTTCGAGGAGATTGAAGGGACCTTCCCCTTCTGGGATCCGAATTTGTTCTTGGATGACGATGGCAGAGTGTACCTTTACTGGGGATGTTCCAATGATAAACCCATCTATGGAGTAGAGTTAAACCCTGAGGGGATGAAGCCGACAACGGAGCCGGTCGCGCTGATCTTCAGTAACCCATCCGTTAAAGGGTATGAAAGAAATGGCGAAAACCATATTACGCCCCGAACACCAGAACAGATTGAGGAATTGGTTCAACTGAATGCGAGAAATATCCCCAATATTACGGATGAACAGTTGAATCATCTGAGAACAGTGTTTGAGAATGATCCGTACATCGAGGGCGCATGGATGGATAAACATAACGGCAAATACTATTTACAATATGCCAGTCCGGCTACAGAGTTTAACACGTACTCAGATGCCGTTTATGTGTCGGACAATCCGCTGGGTCCATTTACACTCGCCAAAAACAATCCATACTCCTATAAGCCGGGAGGATTTATTCCGGGTGCCGGACATGGATCGACAATGGAGGATCATCATGGAAACTATTGGCACGCCTCCACTATGAGAATCAGTGTCAACCACAATTTTGAAAGACGGTTGGGGTTCTGGCCAGCCGGTTTCGATCAGGATGGAGAACTGTTCTGTAACCAACGATATGGAGACTGGCCGATAAAGGTCGAACAGGCTGTGATGAACCCATGGAGTAACCCTGAATGGATGCTTCTCTCGTATGGCAAACCGGCAGCTGCATCAACTTTTGAAGCGGGTAAAGATGCGTCGAAAGCTATAGATGAAAACGTTCGTACCTGGTGGAAAGCAGCGTCCAATAGTCCCGGTGAATGGCTTCAAATCGATCTCTTACACTCCTGCGACGTCTACGCGATTCAAGTCAATTTTGCGGATAATGCGTTGAATATTCCTATTCCTGAGGGAGCAGATTTCCAAGAGGGGAGACACATTGATCAACGTAAGCATCATACCAGGTGGCTTTTGGAAGGGTCAGTGGATGGAAAAGAGTATTTTGTCATAGAAGATAAAACCAATGCAGCTACGGATTTACCGCATGATTTTATCGTAAGAGAAAATGGAATGAAAGTTCAATATATTAGATGTACGGTTAAGGAGCTTCCTTACAATCAAGCAGCGTGTATTTCCGGTTTGCGAGTATTTGGAATTGGCAAAGGGGAACTTCCGGAAAAAGTAACCGGAATCAAAACCGAAATGGTAAGCGAACTCGATCTTTATGTGAATTGGAATCAAGCAGAAGTTGTTGGATACAATGTTCTGTGGGGCTTCGCACCGGATAAACTGTATCATAGTTATATGGTATTGGGGAGTAATAAGGTCACAATCGGCGCCTTAATCAAAGGGGAACCGGTATATGTAAGAGTCGATACCTTTAATGAGAAGGGAATCACCGAAGGTGACGTATTTCAAGTCATCTGGTAATGATCCCGCAGCCATATATCGGGAGGAGATAGCTAAATGAAACCTTTACCGCACTTAAGAAATGAAGCCGGAGTTACCAGGCTCTACGTGGACGGACACCCATTTATAGCTCTGGGCGGAGAAATTCATAATTCCAGTGCTTCTAGTCTTCGTTACATGGACGAGAAAGTATGGCCTTACCTTAGGGGACTGCATCTTAACACTGTCATTGTACCGGTTTATTGGGAGTTGCTTGAGCCAGCAGAAGGGAAGTTCGACTTTGAACTCGTTAACGGCATTATTACCCGTGCAAGAGAGGAACAAGTACGCATTGTGTTTCTTTGGTTCGGGCTTTGGAAGAATGGACTTTCGAGTTACGCACCTTCTTGGGTGAAGAGAGATCATCGCACCTATTTTCGTGCAAGATACCCAGGTAAAATCGCGTCGGAGACTATTTCCCCGCTTTGCCAAGCGGCCGTTGAGGCGGATGCCCGAGCATTTCAACGTCTTATGTCTCATTTGAGGGAAGTGGATGGCGAAGAACATACGGTCATTATGATGCAAGTCGAGAATGAAATTGGATTTTTGGGCGCTACGCGAGACTTCTCCGAAGAGGCTGACTTCGTATTCGGTGGTCAAGTACCAGAATGTTTGGCCAATGCGTTCGGAGTTGAAGGAACTTGGAAAGAAGCATTCGGCGAGGATGCTGATGAGACCTTTATGGCTTATCACTATGCCTGCGCGGTGGAGCGGATTTCCAATGCAGGTCAACAGGTCTATCCACTGCCCATGATGGTCAACGCTTGGCTGGAACAGTTTCCGGGAATACCGGGCACGTATCCCAGCGGAGGGCCCATAGCGAAAATGATGCGGGTCTGGAAAGTAGGCGCGCCGACGATTTCCATTTATGCCCCTGATATTTATTTGCCTAACTTTAAGGAAATTTGCCAGGAATACACAACCAATGGGAACCCGCTATTCATTCCGGAGGCGAGAAGAGATCTGGTTTCGGCCGCTAATGTGTTTTATGCACTCGGCAAGCATGATGCTTTAGGGTTCTCTCCATTTGGAATTGAAGATTTCCTTTCAGAAAATGTGGACGCGGTGGATGCCTCCCTTTTGTCGGCGCTAAATATCGAGCAATCCGGTTTTATTTTAAATGGAACTGGACCCTATCTCGCAAAGAGCTATAAGCTGCTCGGCAATATGTTAGGATTGATTCAGCGCTATAACGGCACTGGAGCCATGACCGGATTCGTGCAGAATCGAGAAAAGGGATGCTTATTATCCTTTACCAAGTATGACATTAAAATCACATTTGGTACGCCGGAAGAGGGCAGGCCTGTTGCGGGAGGTATTGTCGTTGAGACCGGTGAGAATGAATTTTTTCTGGCAGGCTATGGTTATACCGTAAACTTCTTGCCTAAGCGTAATGAACGCAAGCAAGCAGGCATTATCCGAATTGAAGAAGGTGAGTTTGAAAATGATAATTGGCGGAGAGGTAGGGTGCTGAACGGGGATGAAGGTGTGTATCACGTCAGGCTTGGCAAGGATCCCGAAATTCTTCGAGTGGAACTTTATCAGTATGAATAAGAAAAAACATTTCAGGATGTGCGCCTTTATGGAGTGATAGCTCGTATGAGATCGGGGCATCGAATATTTTCCTTAAAGGCAAGGTGCCCGCCTTCCCCGCTAACTCTTTAAAACTATTAGAGATAGCAGGGAAGATCGGCCCGTAATTCGAAACTTGATGTATACAAGTTAGACATCTTGTGGATACCAACGATTGCGTGCTACTTTTATCCTATAGATCGAGGGAGGTGTTGAACATGAAAATCACGGATATCCGCACTTATATCGTGGGGAACTCCTGGAAGAACTGGCTTTTTGTCGAAGTGAAAACGGATCAAGGAATTACCGGTATCGGCGAGGGAACTTTAAATGCTTTTGCCAAAACGGTCGAGGCGGCGATTCATGAACTTAAGCATCTGGTAATCGGCATGAATCCGTTTGATGTGGAGGCGATCTCCTTAAAAATGATTCGCGACGTCTACTCGGACGGCGGTCAAATTCAAGGCTCCGCACTCGCGGCAATCGAAACGGCGTGTTGGGATATTATGGGCAAGGCGACAGGGCAACCGGTGTATAAGCTGCTTGGGGGCAAGTGCCAGGATAAACTTCGCTGTTATGCAAACGGTTGGTATCGAGGCGGTACCGACGAGGAAAGCTTGTATAACCAAGCTAGAGAAGTAGTTTCGAAGGGCTATACGGCCTTGAAGTTCGACCCGTTCGGGGCTGCTTGGCGAACAGTGGAGCGAGCTGATTTCGCTGGCGCCATCCGTAAAATATCCGTTGTCCGCGAGGCCGTCGGTCAGGATGTGGATATTTTGATTGAGGGGCATAACCGCTTTAGCGTACATACAGCTCTCCAATTTGCAGAGGCGATGGCGCCGTATTATCCGACATGGTTTGAAGCGCCGGTTCCGCCGTATCGTCAATCGTCTGTGATTGAGGTAGCCAAGCGAAGCCCGGTACCGATCGCATGCGGGGAAGACTACTACAATCGTGAGCAATTCGCGGAGCTTCTTAAGCATGATGCCGTTCATATTGTTCAGCTGGAGCCGCAATTCCTGGGATTGAGCGCTTCCAAACAGATTTGCGGCATGGTGCACGCCCATAATGGCGTAACCGCTCCGCATAGTGCGCAAGGCCCTATTTGCTCCATTGTTTGCGCTCATTTGAATATGGCCAGTCCGAATTTTTTCCTTCATGAAATTTTTGATGAATTTAATGCTTCATGGGCTCAGGAAGTATTGTCTCCATCGTTCAAAGTAGAGAACGGCTACCTCCAGCCGCCAGATCGGCCGGGTCTTGGTTTCGAGCTTAATTTGGACGAAATTGCGAAGCATCCGTATGACCCAGGGCACTGGCTGCCGTTATTCAGGCAAGGTTGGGAAAAACGGGAACGAGTTCAGTAAAGGGGAGGAAATGGGCATGAAAGCACTCGTTTATGAGGGGCCGCGGTCCCTGAACATTCGTGAGGTTGCCGTCCCCGTTTGCGCTTCCGATGAGGTATTGATTCGGGTGAAGCAGGTGGGCATTTGCGGCTCCGAACTCAGCGGCTACCTGGGACATAATTCTTTGCGCAAGCCGCCCCTGATCATGGGCCATGAGTTTTCAGGCGTTATTGAAAAGTTGGGATCGGAAGTAAACGAATCGCACGGGTTGCAAGTCGGAGCTCGCGTTACAGCCAACCCGCTTGTGACATGCGGGCATTGCCGCTTCTGCCGTAATGGTCAATCTCAATTATGCGGCGAACGAAAATTGCTTGGGGCCCACAGGCCGGGGGCATTTGCCGAAATCGTTGCAGTCCCGGCAAGGAATGTGTATCAACTCGATGATCACGTGTCTTTCGGGGAAGGTGCATTTGCCGAACCATTTGCCTGCGCGATTCATGTATGCCGTCTGTTGGAGTTAAATGCGCAAGACCAATTGCTTATTTACGGTGCCGGCCCGATCGGACTATTCGCACTTCAGGCTGCTCAAGTGCATGGTCTTCGGAATATTGTTGTGCTTGACCGCAACGAGGCCAGACTCGAGATTGTAAGAGAGCTCGGCGGAATCGCCGCAACCGGCCTGGAACAGCTGGAGCCGTCATGGAGCGGGGACTTTGACGCTGCGATAGACGCAGTTGGCGCGGAGACGACCCGCAGAGGCAGCATACAGGCGGTGCGGCCTGGCGGTAAAGTAGTGTTCACAGGCTTGCATGAAGTGGAAAGCAAGCTGCAAGTAAATGATATGATACGCAACGAAACGATAACCATGGGGGCATTCGCTTACTCGTCTAAAGACTTTGATACGGCATTGCGTTGGATAGAGGAAGGGAACGTCAATATGCTCCCCTGGGTTGAATTCGCCTCCATGAGTCAGGGCAGCGAGAGCTTCGAGAAGCTGATCTCCGGTCCGGGCAAGGTCGCAAAAATCATTTTGAGCTGGTAACAGTCACGAGGTAAGGGGTGCTATGCGCCCCCTTTACTTTAGGCCGACAAGCCTACACCCACGTTCGTTTTAATACTTGAAGATAATGAAATAAAGCATCGCGGAATACCGCTAAATCACTTGGAATCGTTTCGATCAGTTGATCCAATATTTTAGTTGTTTCACCGTAGTTGGGCGCTTTCCATCTTTTCGTATTGGAAGTCCAAAATAATCTGGATGCGGTGTTTCGAAACAGTCTGGACATTTCTTCGTTGCGGGAAATATCGATTAAACCGAGCAACAGGTCATATTCAAATTCGATCAGAGCGCCAGGGTGACTAGCAGCCTCTTTCAGCAAATTCCTGAAGGAAAGAAGTTTCTTCGCGGAATAATCCGCCAGTTCGGATTGTTTTACATCCCATGCCGCATGTACGGAGAACAATAGGAAGGAAATTGTGATTTCCAGAAGGTCGCTTATCCTTTGGGCGGATGAATCCAGAATAATGACTCCATGTTTGGGCGCTATTCGCAGATAGCCTTCTTGCTCCAGCTGTTGAAGAGCGGCTCTGACCGGAGTTCGGCTCATATCCAGCATTCCGCTTAACTCTACCTCGGAAGTCGCTCTTCCCCTGGGTAATTTTCCGGAAACAATCCATTGATGTATCGTTAGATAGGCTTGATGACGTAAGGACGATGTACTCATGAGAAGCTTCCTTTCCGAATGTAAATGTTTATAATCATAATAAATCAATTAAATCTGGAAAGGAAGAATTCGGTATGATCGCAACAGGAACCACTTTAAGGGAAATTGCCTTTGAAACGATCAAGCAGAAAATCGTCAGCGGTGAGTGGGAAGGGGGGACGTTTCTTTCGGAGAAGAGGTTGAGCGAACTTCTGAGTATGAGCAAAACGCCGATTCGATCGGCTATGGACAGACTCGAGATGCTTGGATTAGTGAAGTTAACGCCGAACCAGGGTGTGATCGTTCAGGAGATGTCATTAAAAAAAATAATGGATATTTATCAGTTGCGGCTATCCCTGGAAACTTTTGCGGCCAAAGAACTGACAGGCAAGATGGATGCGGATTTTTTTCGTAGTTTGGATGAAAATCTAGCTCTTCAGGAGCAATGCGTCCAGCAAGAGGATATCGTAGCTTTCGTGCAGTTAGATCGCTATTTTCATGAGATGATGATCAAGGGGTTGGATAATGAAGAATACACGGAAGCGATGTCCAGGCTGCAGGATAAGTTTTTGATGGCGGTGAGGGCCACATTTTACAAAAATCATAGCCGTTTATGGGGAAGTTTGAGTGAACATAAGCAAATTCGCAGAGCGCTTGAAGAGAATGACCCGGCTGCTACGGAACAATTGGTTTACAATCATATTCAGTATGTAAAAAAGATTATGCTTTGATGTATACAAGTTAGACATCTTGTAGATGTAAACGGTCTCGTGCTACCTTTAATCCATAGATGAAATAAGTATTTTAAGCTTCAGGTGGAGGAATCGATCATGAAAATAGTGCAATATTATAGCTTGAATGATGAAAATCAGCAGCTTAAAGTTGGAATCTTGGTAGGAACCGATACGATTAAAGAATTAAACATTCGGGGTACCGCGAAGGATTTCATAGCTCAATTTAACGAGATGGGCGAATCGGATGTTGCAAGTATTACGGAAGGGTCTCCGGTTTATGACTTGCATGAGGTTAAGCTGTTGTCTCCTTTGACAGACCCCGAGAAAATCATATGTATCGGGTTGAATTACCATGACCATGTCATTGAATCCAACATGCAAGTTCCGAAGGTGCCGGTTCTATTTCCGAAATATAATAACTGTCTAGTCGGACACAACGAGAAGGTGGTCATTCCCCAAGAGGTGCTTCAGTGTGATTATGAAGTGGAATTGGCTGTCGTAATCGGAAAAACGGCAAAGAAAGTCTCAAAGGATTCCGCCATGGATTACGTCTTTGGATATACCGTTCTAAACGACGTTAGCGCCCGCGATATTCAATTGAACGAACCTCAATGGACACGCGGGAAAGCGATTGACGGCTTTGCACCCATGGGGCCTTGGATTGTAACGAAGAATGAAATCCCGAATCCCGGAAAATTAAACATATATCTAACTTTAAATGACGAGGTTATGCAAAATTCGAATACGAAGGAATTGATTTTCGATATTCCTTATTTGATATCATTTCTTTCGAACACGATAACCCTTCGGCCTGGGGACATTATCAGCACCGGGACTCCGCCGGGAGTAGGAATGGCAAAAAAACCGCAGGTATGGCTTAAGCCGGGCGACATAGTAGAAGCTACCGTTGAAGGAATCGGCACACTTCGAAGTGTTTTCATATCTGAGCAATAAGTTAGGAAGAGAGGGATGTTCACATGAATTGGCAGGGGAAGGTCATAATCGTGACAGGCGGCGGAGGCGGCATAGGGCGAGCCGCGGCACACAAGTTCGCTGCCCAGGGTGGACAGGTCGCCGTCGTGAACCGAACCGCCAGCAAAGCGGAAGCTGTAGTGCAGGAAATTATCGACGCTGGGGGAGAAGCGATCGCGTTGCAGGCAGATGTTTCCTCAGAGGCTGATGTGAAAAGGGTTGTTCGTACTACGCTGGAAAAGTTTGGTAAAATCGACGTTTTAGTCAATAACGCAGCAACTTGCCCGCAAATTTGTCTAACCAATATGAGCCTGGAACAGTGGAATCAAGTGATTACGAATAACCTTACCTCGGTATTCTTATTCTGCAGGGAAGTCATTCCGTTCATGCTTCAGAATGGCGGCGGTTCAATTGTGAATGTAAGCTCCGTTCATGCATTGGCTACGCTAGAGGGGTATTCTGCCTATTCGGCTTCCAAAGGGGGCATTGTAGCGATGACGAGGGCGATTGCTCTTGATTTTGCCCGTCAGAACATTCGGGTTAATAGTGTGCTGCCGGGGGCTGTACAAACTCCAATGCTTGAAAGCAGTGTGAAAAAGCTGAATGCGCCTCGGGAAGAAATCATGAAGCAATGGAATGAAGCGCAACCGGTCGGTCGTGTAGGACAACCCGAGGAAATAGCTGCTGTGATTATGTTCGCGGCCAGCTCCGAAAACTCCTTTATGACGGGAGCTACGCTAGTTGCGGATGGTGGTATGACCGCAGACCTTTAAGAGTTTGTTTGGCTAAGGAGGGATAAAGTTCATTGTGATTAATTCACTAAGAGTTGCGGCGGCTGTGAGGGCGTCGCTGGGAGAAGGCCCAAGTTGGGATGCTGAAACAGGAACATTGTATTGGGTAGATATCCTAAATCGTCGCCTTTATAGCTTAGAACTAAGCTCCGAACGGGTTAATGTGGTAGAATTCGACCAGATGATCAGTGCGGTCGTTCCTAAAATGGGTGGGGGACTTATGGTTGTATCAGAAACAGGATACCACACTCTATCGCTGAATGATGGCAAACTGATCCCTGTATATGACCCGGAAAGTGACCTGCCCAATAACCGTTTCAACGATGGCAAGTGCGATCCACATGGACGCTTTTGGGCCGGGACCAAAGATCTTGACGATGCTCCGCATAGAGGAAGTTTATATCGCCTGGACCCGGATCATAAGTGCTGCACAATGCTGAACAACATAACCATATCGAACGGTTTGGCTTGGAGCCCGGACCGTTTGACTATGTATTATATAGACAGTGCATCGGAAGAAGTAACGGCCTTTGATTACGACGATCCCAGCGGAGAGATTTCAAATTCTCGCTGTGTAATCGATTTTAGGCCGGAAGAGGGCTGGCCTGATGGAATGACGATAGACTCCGAGGGGATGCTGTGGATTGCCCATTGGAATGGCTGGCAAGTCTCCAGATGGAATCCGGCAACAGGGCAGTGCCTGGAGAGGATTTCAGTACCGGCGGCCCTTGTCACTTCCTGCGTGTTTGGCGGTCCCGAGATGAGGACATTGTTCATTACAACGGCGTCTTGCGGTCTAAGGGAAGAGGAGCTGCTTAACCAACCTCATGCAGGAGCTCTATTTGCTGTGGAGACCACAGTTACGGGAATTCAAACTTATCCTTTTGGGGGAAAAATCAACTCGTTGTGCACAGAACTCACAAACGAAAGTTCAGAATCCAAATAAAGTCTAATATGCCTCTCATCCCCTCACTTGTATACTTAATCACGAGAGATCTCTTACGCGCTATGGTCAAACTGCAACAATTTTCGAGTGACGTCCCAGCGTGAAGGAGACACGAAGAGACGGCTTTCGCGCAAAATCAAAATCTCGGTCGAGTTCGAGTCGTCGTCCATTAAACGCTATACAATAGTAGCCGGAATGGCAGCCAGAAAACGAGCATCGATCGAGCTTGATTAGAAAAGAATCAAGGGAAAGCCGATTTGCGGCTTTCCCTTTTCCTCATTATATCGCTATGATAATAGAAGATGCTACCGATGCGACACCAACTTTTTATTCAGGGGAAGGTTAAAGATGCAGATGATCAAGAAACTAGGCTCACTCCCGATACTGCCGAAGATTGCGCTGACCTTTCTGATGGTGCTGACGCCGCTTTTCTACTTAGGGCTTCAGATGAACGAGGCCGGTGCAGACATAGTTCGACAAGAGATCGCAGGTTCGCTGTCTTCGCGCGTAGAGTTGTACATGGACATCCTGGACGGAGACTTTGACCGGACAATGCGGCTTCTGCGGGAGTACGTTAATGATGAGGACCTATTGAAACTCAGCACAACCTCGGAGATTATGACGGTCATTGAACGGAACCGTTCGGTGCTTCGGCTAAAGCAGCAGATGGACTTGTTGGGCCAATCGAGTGCTTTTATCGAGAATGCATTGGTCTTCATTCCCAAGATGAACAGGATTGTAGCATCCGATTCTAATTCGATTGTCGATTTCAATGACGAAATGTTCCGGGCGCTGTCCGTCCCGGTGAATCCGCTTGATTCGCCTTTTCTTATTTGGGATAACCGTGTCTTTATTACGATGCCGTATGGGTACCTCAACGATTCGCCGTTGTTTTTAATTGCCGTGGAGATATCAAGCTCGGAAATAACCGCACAGCTCAAGCAGTTTGCCTTGGAAGACAGTGTTGCCGTTCTGTCGAGCGACCAGATGGTATGGTCGTCATTAAGCGCAAGCGCCCCGGCATTGGACGACAAGACGAGAACCTTGTTATACACGGCGGAGGAAGGCAACCGAAGAGTCTCGATCGACAACCGGGATTATCTGTTAGCCGTCAAAAAGTCGGAAATTCTAAACACGAAACTGCTGATGATGGTACCGTCCGATAAGGTCGAGAGACCGCTCGAACGGTATCGCAACTGGGGATTTATCCTCTATGGCGTCTCCGTGTTGGTTATTATCGCCTTCTCGTTCAGCATGTACCGTATCATACATCGGCCACTGATGGTGCTTGTCCGTTCATTCCGAAAGATCGAGCAAGGCCGATTCGATGTGTCAATCGAATATCCCTTCAAAGACGAGTTCGGTTATTTATACAAGCAGCTGAATGCAATGGTACGGGAGGTCAAACGATTGATCCAGGAAGTATACGAACAGCAATATCGGATTCGTCTAGCCGAGCTAAAGCATCTTCAGTCTCAGATTAACCCACATTTTTTATACAACGCGTTTTTTATTCTGTACCGCATGGCGAAGCAGGACGGCAACGAAAGGATTATGGGATTGACGAAGCATCTCGGTGAGTATTTCCAGTTTATCACCCGGGACAATGGCGAGGAAGTCACACTAGCCAGCGAAGCGGCTCACTCAAAATCTTATACGGAGATTCAGTCGATTCGGTTCTCCAACCGCATCACGGTTCATTTCGCGGATATACCGAAGGAGGCAGAGCAACTCCTCGTACCTCGGCTCATTCTGCAGCCGATTATCGAGAACGCGTTTGTGCATTCGTTGGAGAAAAGAGCAAAGGGCGGCATACTCGAAGTCGATTTCCGCATGACGGAATCCGAGTTGCGCATCCGCGTGGAAGACAGCGGGGGGATTGACGAAGAGAAAGTTGCCCTTCTACAGGCGCTACTGAACGGACAGCAGGACGTTACGGTTACGACGGGCATGATCAATGTACACAGACGGCTACAGATTAAATATGGCGGCTCGGCTGGCCTGCATTTAAGCAAAGGTGCCCTCGGCGGACTTCAAATCATCATCACGATTCCTTTGCAAGGAGGTTAACACCTATGTATAGATTAATGATCGTCGACGACGAACCGTTTACCGTGGACGGGCTTTACGAGATGTTGCAAGATGAGCCGGACATGGACCTGGATATTTACCGGGCGTACTCCGCGGAGGAAGCCATGGGGTGGCTATCCCGTACGAAGATGGATATCGTCTTAAGCGATATCCGCATGCCGGAAATGGACGGTCTGCAGCTGCAGCAATGGATACAGACCCGTTGGCCGCGCTGCAAAGTGATCTTCCTGACGGGAGTTAACGATATCCAATTTGCGCAGCAAGCGCAGCGCGGAGGCGGCGTGGACTATATTCTGAAAACCGAAGGCGACGAAGCGATCGTCAAAAGCTTACAGCGCGCTTCGGACGCGATTCAGGAAGACCTCCGCAACGAGGACCTGCTGATCCGGGCCAAAGGCCAATTGAAGGAGCTTCTGCCGATGCTGCGCCGCGAGTGGTTTACGGCTCTCGTGGAGCAGGGCAGACCCGTAACCGACAATCTCCCCGCCCGCCTTCGGGAGCTCGACACGCTGCTCCGTCCCGAGGAGGCGATTATAATGGTCTGCGGCCGCGTCGACCATTGGGATGAATGTTATAGCCTGTCCGATCAATCGCTGCTCTTATATGCAGTCCAAAATATTGCCGAGGAGTTCATGGACCGGGTCGTCATGCTCCCCGTCATGCTCGGCGGCGCTTACTTCGTATGGCTAATCCAGCCGAAGGCTTCCGGTGAAAGGGAGTGGGACGAATTGCCGGCTTACATTCAGGGAACGCTGGAAAGTATACAGCAAACGTGCAGGGCGCTGCTGCAAATACCGGTGTCGTTTATTAGTTACGGAAGCCAAGCGGATTGGGAAGATATCGCGAGGAACTATCATCTTTTGAAGCAAAGTCTGATCCTGGGGCTGGGCAACGGGGAAGAAATGATTCTCCTATACCGCGAGGAAAATGCGGCTCAATTCTCAGAGGCACCTGCACTGAACATATCCAGAATCGAGAGCGCCGTCGAGATGGGGCAGATGCCGTTGTTCTTGGAGCTGCTAAACGTGCTGTTCCAGTGCTTGCCCAATAAATTCACCGTTTATGCGCAGACGTATTATGCCGTTGCCGTTATTTTGCTCAATCAATGGAACAAAATGAACCGTAACGATAATAGTGACGATGCGGATGCCGAGATGACAATACGCAGGTTGTTTGACGTAACTGCACACAAGACAAAGGAGCAGGCGGTACAGTTCCTGAGCGACATTGGCTGCAATCTTATTCGGCATGGGAAACAAGAGCAGGACGAGCGCACTGAACGCATTATTAACAAGCTTAACCGCTATATCGTCGAGCATCTGGACAAGGATCTTTCGCTAGCCTTCCTCGCGGACGTCGTCTATCTTAATCCGTCTTACCTTTCCAGTCTGTATAAGACTTATACCGGACGCAACATTTCCGACTACATCACAGAGATTCGAGTGGAACGGGCGAAGGCTTTACTAGCAACATCTCAAGCGAAGGTGCAGGATGTTGCCGTCGCGGTCGGGTTTTATACTGCGGCTTACTTTACTCGGTTTTTCAAGAAGCATGTTGGCGTAACGCCGCAGGAATTCAGAAGCAGACTTTAGCCTGGGAGTGAGAGACTATTGTCCCGGTACCGTATTACGAGAACATTGCAAGGAAAGCCTAAATCGAGGCTTTCCTTTTTCCTTTCCTCCTGAAGATGAAGTCCGCGAACGAAACTTGCGAAGGAAAGTAAAGAATACAAACAGAGTGCAATATACGGTGAAGGGGCCTTTTTACTATACTTAATTCAAGAGATTGAGATCTCTTACAAACAAAACCGGGGGGAACAAAGCATGAAAAAACGTGTCAGATTATTGGCTGCATCCAGTCTGTTGGTCTTTAGCTTAGTAGTAAGCGCATGCAGTTCTAACAATGATCCTGTGAATAACGCGAGCAAAGAGGGGAATGGCAACGCTGCTGCAACACCCGTATCGGAGTCCGCGAATCCAGAGGATCTATATCTAGGGAAGTATGCCAAACCCATTGAAGTATCGACGGTTCGTATTCTCGGTACTGGTGTAAAGTTTGCGGGGGGAGATACGATCGACAACAACGTCTGGTATAAGGAATATGAAAACAAGCTCGGAATTAAGCTCACGAATAAATGGAGCGTTGTCGGAAATGAGCCTGGAGGACAAGGGGAGCAGAAGATGAACGTCTCGATCGCCTCGGGCGATCTGCCGGATATCGTTCCGCTCAACGCCTCGCAGCTGCGGCAATTAGCAGAAGCGGGCAAATTAGCGGACTTAACCGAGATCTACAAGAAATACGCAAGTCCAATGGCCAAAGATATGTTGACACAGTCGGGACCTGCCGCGATGAGTTCCGCTACCTTCGACGGCAAACTGCTGGCGATTCCTGCAGTTTCGTCAACGCTCAACAATGCTCCGATGGTTTGGGTCCGTGTCGACTGGCTGAATAAGCTCGGGCTCCAGCCGCCAAAGTCGATGCAGGACGTGTTCAACATTATGGACGCCTTCGTGAATAGAGATCCGGATGGCAATGGGAAGAAGGATACGTACGGTATGGCCATGGATAAGGATCTGTACGGGTTCTTCGACGGGCTGGAAGGGTTCTTCAATAGCTATGGCGCATACCCGCGCCAGCAAGGAACAGGCAACTGGGTGAAGAAGGAAAACGGCACCATCGAGTTCGGGAGCATTCAGCCGGAAGTGAAGACGGCGCTAGGTAAGCTGCAGGAGTTGTATAAAAAAGGGTATATCGATCCCGAATTCGGCGTGAAGGATTGGAGCAAGGAGAAGGAACTGATCGTTGCCGGCAAAATAGGCTTGTGGTTCGGCAACATGCCGGTGCCGCTTCAATTGCAGGATCTAAAGAACAACGATCCGAATGCAGATATACAGTCTTTCCCGCTCGTGACCGTTGACGGGCAGCCGGCGAAATCGCAAGTGCCGTCCCTTTATTTAAACACACCGCAATACCTTGCGGTGACCAAGAATGCCAAGCATCCGGAAGCGCTGCTCAAAATGGTCAACCTGTTCTTTGAAGCTTCCTACGGTAAGAATTACTCCCCGGAAGAAGCCAACAATCTAAGAAAGAGCCCTGATGGCAGTGTTGAACGTTGGCAGTATTCTATTTATGCCGCCGAGCCGGAGAAGAACCTGAATACGCATCGTTTGTTTAAAGAAATTGTTGCCGGCACGAAGAGCGAATCGGAATTAAATTCTGAACAAATAACCGCATTCCCAGCGATCAAAAAGTATCTTGCCGGCGAAAAAATGGAGACGTTTGACTGGGCAATCAATCGCATCTTCGGAACAAAGGATTCCGCATTCGCCGTTATCGATAACTATGCAAACAACAAATTGCTGATGCCGAACGCATTCAGTCAGATCAATACGGAGACGATGATTAAACGCGATGCGACGCTGCTAAAGCTTGAACTCCAAACATTTACGCAAATTATTCTCGGTGAATCACTCGACAGCTTCGACAAATTCGTAGCGAACTGGAAGAAGCTTGGCGGCGATGATATGACGAAGGAAGTTAATGAATTGATGAAAGCCCGTTAATGGCAAAAAAGTCCGAATTCTGTCCTTTGTGAGGGCAGAATTCGGCCATATGGGCAAGAAAGGATGATCCGCCGTGTTGAATAAAGTGACAGAAGATAGAATAACAATCGTGGAATCGGCGGCTAAGCCGGGGAAAAAGCGCGCTTGGAAGTTTCAATTGCCCTTACATCTGATGATTCTGCCAGGGCTGATCTTAATTCTCGTCTATAGTTACGGTCCTATGCTCGGCGCCGTCATCGCCTTCCAGGATTTCAACCCTGCACGAGGCATTTTCGATTCCAAGTGGAACGGCCTTGATAACCTCCGTTATGTAATGGCCTTGCCTGGATCCTTTCAGATTATCTGGAATACGCTTATCATTGCCGTGATGAAGATCGTGGTCGGTTTGATTGTTCCGGTCGTGGTTGCTTTGCTGCTTAACGAGATTCGCAAGGAGCTGTTCAAGCGAACGGTTCAGACCTTGGTCTATTTGCCGCACTTTTTGTCTTGGATTATTCTCGGAGGGGTTTTGATCGATATTTTGTCCCCTTCTTACGGAATCGTTAACCAAATGTTGAATTGGCTCGGAATTGACTCGATCTATTTCTTGGGCAACAACGGCTGGTTCCGCTCCGTTCTGGTTACATCGGACGTGTGGAAGGAATTCGGATTTAATACCATCGTATATTTGGCCGCGCTGACCGGCATTAATCCAACATTATACGAAGCGGCGGTTATTGACGGCGCGAATCGGTGGAAGCAGACGCTGTACGTGACTTTGCCAGGTATGGCGCCGATCATTATTTTGACAGCAACGCTGGCTTTGGGCCAAGTCCTCAATGCCGGCTTCGATCAGGTATACAATTTGTATAGTCCTCAAGTGTATGAAACAGGCGACATTATCGACACCTTCGTTTATCGGATTGGCATCGTTGATGCACAGTACGGAGTAGCGACTGCCGTGGGTCTCTTTAAATCGGTCGTTTCTCTGATTCTGCTTTCGGGGTCTTACTTCCTTGCCTACCGTTTCGCCAACTACAGGATATTCTAAGAGTGAGAGGAGACGAACAATCATGGTGGAACGCTTTACGCTGAGCCGCAAAATGTTTATAGGGTTTAATTACATTTTCCTGACTCTCTTGTCGGTTCTGTGCATATTACCGCTTATTCATGTGCTGGCTGTATCGTTCAGCTCCAGTTCCGCGGCCTCCGCAGGTTACGTCAAGCTATGGCCGGTCGAATTCACGCTGGAATCTTATAAGTACGTTCTGGGAAAAGAAGAGTTTTTCAAGTCGATCCTGGTGACGATCAAACGCGTTGCCGTCGGTTTGAGCGTCAATATGGTGCTGACGATACTCGTCGCTTACCCCCTGTCGAAAGAGGTAAACAAATTCCGGGGGCGGACAGTCTACGCTTGGGTGTTTGTGTTTACGATGCTTTTTAACGGCGGGCTTATTCCGTTATACATGATGGTGAAGTACACCGGAATTCTCGATTCCGTATGGGCGCTTGTATTGCCGCAAGCGGTGCCGATCTTTAATATGATCCTCTTGCTCAATTTCTTCCGGGGTTTGCCGAAGGAATTGGAAGAGGCAGCCTTTATGGATGGTGCCGGCCACTGGACGACACTCTGGAAAGTGTACGTGCCGTTATCCGCGCCGGCCTTAGCTACCATCACGCTGTTCACCATGGTATTCCACTGGAATTCCTGGTTCGACGGACTCATCTTCATGAATTCGCCGGGAAATTACCCGCTGCAAAGCTACTTGCAGACCGTGATTATTCAGCAAAATTTTAATAACGCAAGTCTTGAAACGATAGCGGAATTATCGAAAATCAGCGACCGCACCTTTAAATCCGCGCAGATCTTCCTTGGTTCGCTGCCGATTCTGCTCGTGTATCCATTTCTGCAGCGGTTCTTTATGAGTGGGATCGTGCTCGGCAGCGTGAAAGAATAGCAGTATTCAGGAGAAATCCCAAAGATGTTTACAACGAAGGAGTTAGTCGCATGACATACAATTCGATCAGACCGGGCCAGGTATGGCTGGACACCGAGGGCAAGCGAATTCAGGCCCACGGCGGATCTATTATTACCGTAGGCGATACGTTCTATTGGTATGGGGAAAACAAAGAAAAGACAAAGGCTGGCAGCGGGATTTGGCACTGGGGAGTAAGATGCTACGCCTCCAAAGACTTATACAATTGGGAAGACAAAGGCGTGATCATTCCTCCGGACGTAGATGACGTTGATTCGCCGCTGCATCCTGCACAATATATGGACAGACCGCATATTATCTTTAATCAGTCGACGCAGAAATTCGTATGTTGGGTTAAAGTCATGAGGCAAGAAGGTCAAAAATCTACGATCCTGACAGCGGACCATATCCTTGGTCCCTACACGGTCGTAAACAAAGATATCCGTCCTTTAAACATGGGCGCCGGCGATTTCGATTTGGTCGTCGCGCCGGACGGCAAAGCTTATTATTATTTTGAAAGAGTCCATTCCGAACTCATTTGCGCCGACTTGACAGATGATTATACGGACGTAACCGGCTATTATTCTACGCATTTTCCTCATGTCCAGCCTCCTTACGTGCGGGAAGCGCCGGCCTATTTCAATCGAAAAGGGCTGCACTATTTATTTACGTCGGGAACGACCGGCTATCATCCGAACCCATCGGAAGTCGCTAGTGCGAAAACCTTCCATGGACCCTGGGAGGTTCTGGGGGATCCGCATCCGGACGACCGGTCGCGCACGTCTTATAATTCGCAGATTACGTCCGTCTTTAAGCACCCGTTCAAGAAAGATCTCTATATCGCGCTCGCGGATCGATGGATACCGAACCTTCCGGAGCTTGTAGGGGATCGTTTTGCGGACGGAACGCAATCCCGCATCGCAGCCGACATTTATAAGTCGGTCTTCGACCCGGAAATCGACTATGTGCTGAAAGAGGAAGACAAACTGCCTGTATCGATCGATTTCGATACTTGCAATTCCGATTATGTATGGCTTCCGGTCCGGTTTGATGGGACAATGGCTTACCTGGATTGGAAGGAAGAATGGAAAACAGAGGATTACGAATAATAATAATTGACTTAAACGGGAGTGGAAGATACGCATGGACAGAAGAACGTTTAACTATTTGGATTCTTCCCTATCTGCTCAAGAGCGTGCGGAAGATTTATTGCAGCGTATGAGTATTGAAGAAAAAATGGGCCAAATTGTCGGCTATATGCCGGATAAAGGGTCGATTGAAAAGCTGGAGAAGGACTTTCCCCAGGGCGCAGGGGAAGTCGTCATGTTATTCGCGGGTGGATTGGATAACAAGGAGTCCGTCGTTGAAAATGTTACCCACATCCAGAATAAAATTATGGAGTTAAGCGAACACAGCATCCCCGCTATTTTTCATGTGGAAACATTAACCGGTGCAATGCTTCCTGAAGCAACAAGCTTCCCGACGGGAATCGGACAAGCCTCCACCTGGAACCCCGCGCTTCAGAAGGAACTGGCCACAATTATTCGCAATCAGGCCCGGGCCGTCGGCGTTTCGCATGCGTTCGCCCCCGTGCTGGATATTAACCGCGATCCTCGCTTCGGTCGTCTTGGTGAAACGTATGGGGAAGACCCGGCATTGGCGGCGGCAATGGGAACGGCTTATGTGTCGGGTTTGCAAAACGATGGTGACCTCAAAGAAGGGATGCTGGCATGCGCCAAGCATTTTATCGGCTACCATATGACCCAGGGAGGCATTCATGCTGCGTCGACGCCGGTTCCGCCAAGAATGCTTCGGGAGGTTTATGCGAAGCCATTCCAGGCTGCTATGACGCTTGCAAACATGAAATCGATCATGAATACTTACAGCACCGTCGATGGCGAGCCCGTAGCTGGTTCCCGTAAGTACCTCACCGAATTTCTGCGCGGGGAAATGGGCTTTGACGGCTTGATCGTATCCGACTACGTCTCCATCTCTGAGATTCATTCGAGGCATAGGGTTGCCGAGACCTTAACTGATGCCGGTGAATTGTCCTTGAAGGCCGGAATGGAAGTAGAGTTGCCTTCGAAAGACTGCTATAACGACGAGTTAATGCAGCGTATTCGGGACGGGAAGATCTCCATGGAGTTTCTCGATCAAGCTGTCCGTCGCGTATTGATCGCGAAGTTTGAATTGGGCTTGTTCGAGAATCCTTATCCGATGTCGAGCGATGCCGTGGAACGGATTTATGCAGATCCTAATAATAAAGCAACCAGCTTGGAAGCAGCACGTCAATCGATCGTTCTGCTGAAGAATGATGGCCTGCTTCCGTTGCAAAGGAACGCGCAAAAGAAAATCGCCGTTATCGGCCACCATGCGGCATCCACCAGATCGTTTTTCGGCGGCTATTCGTATACGAGCTTGTTCGATGCCATGCACAATGTCGGGAACACGATGGCGGGCGTGGACTTTGAGAAAATTTCAAATCTGAATGCGAGCGAGTTCGGCGTGGCTAAGAATCACTACACGTATCCCGGAAGTATCGTGCAGGTCGAAAGCCCGAAAACGGAGGAACTCGTCAGAAAGCATTATCCGACATGTAATAATCTGCTCGAGCAGATCATTCTTGAATGTCCGAATGCCGAAGTGACTTACGCTTATGGTTACGCCTATGCCGGGAACGATACGTCCATGCATGATGAGGCATTGGCGGTGGCAGCAGAAGCGGACGTAGTCATCTTTACTTTAGGCGGGAAGCATGGCTGGGGCATGTTCAGCACAACGGGCGAAGGGATCGATGCGACGAATATTGGGCTTCCGGACTGCCAGGAAAGCTTCATCCGGAAATTGGCGGCTTTGAAGAAGCCGACGGTCGCGGTTCATTTTGACGGCAGACCGATATCGAGCGACATGGCAGACGAGCACATCGACGCTGTTCTTGAAGCTTGGAATCCGGGACAATACGGTGCGAAAGCCGTGACGGATATTTTATTCGGCGGTTATAATCCGGCAGGAAGATTGCCTGTTTCGATCGCTTACAACGCCGGACAAGTGCCTCTTTTCTATAATCACGATCAAGGATCGAGCTACCATGTCGGCACGATGAACGATTATACGAGTTATCTGGATTGCCCTCGCGAGCCCCGGTATTACTTTGGACATGGCTTATCGTACACTTCCTTTCGTTATTCGAACATGACGGTCAGCAAGGAAGCGTATGAGCCTGCTGAGCAAGTTGTCGTCACAGTCGACGTAACGAATACGGGAGAGGTATTCGGCGAGGAAGTCGTTCAGCTCTACATACGCGACAAATATGCGAGTGTCGTACGTCCCGTACAAGAACTGGCAGGTTTCGTTAGAGTCCCGGTGAAACCGAACGAGACGAGAACGGTCCGATTCCATATGGATCCGGGTCAATTTGCTTTTCTTGATACCAACATGACATGGAAAATTGAAGCGGGTGAAATCGAGGTTATGATTGGGGCTTCTTCCCATGATCTCCGTGCTAAAGGCTCTTTCCGGATTTGCTCCGACTTGTTCATTGACGGAAAAACAAGAGGGTTTTATGCGGATGCAAGCATTCAGTCGTAAAGGATGGCCGATGCGATAAGAGAGTTTTCAAAGGGGATAGGAGCGGCAAGGATATACATGCTGATTGGATTGGTTGGAAAGATGTAGACGCCAAACGAAGCCTATTTGCTAAGCAGCAAGCGGAAATAAAAGAGAACAGTAAGTAATCCGTTGTAATCGCGGGTACTTACTGTTTTTTTACAAGCCGCGATCCTAAAGGAGCGAAGATTAATATGAGCTATTTTGCATGTTACGAACCTTCAGGTGAATTACAGAAAGAATCCATTGGGTATAGACGATACTCGTCCCCGGCTCAACTGGGAACTGACATCGGAGAAGGGAGGCTTTATCCAATCGGCCTATCAAATCGAGGTCGCAAATCATGGCGATTTCACATCGAATACGCCGGTCCTAAGACCCACCATTTTTTACCTAACATACCATAATTCCTATAAAAATAGATTTGGTGAACGTAATATCACAAGCCAGAAAGTAGTGGAAGTATCCCGTGGTAACACAAATATTCAAGATCTGGTTTGGAGTAATTAATCCCGGCTAACTGAATAGCCTCAAGCTGTTTTTGCGACAGATGAGATATCGGATACAGCCCCAGAATATACACCGAAAACGACCAAACGAAAGTGGCCTTGTTTTCTGGGGCCGCTTCAGGAAAATATTTGTCCAAGCTTGCAAATATAGTGTCCAGAAAATGGGTAACCTTTTTGAAATCTGCAAGCTTTTCAACACTGCTGTTGATCTCGAGAACTGAAAAGAGTATGGAAAGCAGCTTCAACATCTTTTCATGCGATAACAAAGTCTTCGTCAGAAAGCCGCTATATTGTTCCTTTGTCATCTTAGCTGTGGTGTTTATTATTTCCAACAGACTGGCTTGCCAACGCAGCAATTCCCGTGCCAGAAGGTCCAGCAATACCTCGTCTTTCGTCTTGTAATAGTTATAAATCGACGGGCGTGTAAAAGAAGTCATTTCGGAAATTGCCTTAAATGTTACGCCTTCATATCCGCTTTGACTGAATAATGTGTCGCAGGCATTGATGATTTCTTCCTGTCTGCTGCAGGTGCCAAGTATCGAGATAGCAACTTCAAGTGAATTGCATTCACGTGGGTTTACCAGTTTAGTTTTACGGAATCGCCTGCCGGACAGAAAAATGCTCAGCCTTTTCAGAAAAATTGCAAATGGAAGTCTAGAATCTAAACAAAGTCTCATTACGCTATATATTTGATTGAAATATACTTATTTCAGGAAATCTCATTAAATAAATGAGGAGGTAGATTGTTAATTCCGTAAGCGCTTGCAGATTCGAATCGTTAAGAGTTTCGTTAAATTATTTACGGCTATTTTTCTATTTGAAGGGGAGGAATACGATGAAGATATCTAAAAAAACAAAAAAGAAATTTAAATGCTCTAAACTATTTGAACGGATAGCTGCTGCGGCCGGTGCGGTGATTATGTGGAGTACTTTATTAACACCGAGTATAAGTGCCGCTGCGGAGCCGTTAGAGAAGACCAAGTCTACGTCAGTTGAGGAGTGTACATCGAAGCAAGTATCCGGGCCTATATGGATCACTCCTGAATGCGAGGATCCGGATTACAATCAACCGGTTATAGACACTGTGACCGATCTGATCACCCCGGTACCGCATCGAAAAGTATCTGGCCACTTTGAGGGCACGGATAAGAAGTTCAACTTTTACTTCCCGCCGAAGAGCCAGTGGGAAGGGCGTTTTTTCCAACTGGTATATCCGCTTTCTGACGAGAATGCCAAGGACGTAACGATCAGCTTTGGCGCAGACAGCGGTGCGTATACGGTACAGACAAACGGAGGCGGCGGATACCGGGTCGATGCGGCCGCCGCAAAATTTTCAAAAAAGGTAGCTGCGGAGTACTACGGCACTTCTGGTCGGATCTACGGCTACATTTACGGAGGCAGCGGCGGCTCCATTCAAACTGTTGGTGCCATTGAGAATACCTCGGGGGTATGGGATGGTGCTGTACCTTTTGTCCCGGCCATACCGACATCTATTCCGAATAGCGCATTCATACTAGCCTTTGCGGGGTTTGTACTGAATGACAAGGCGCCACAGATTTCGGATGCACTAAACCCAGGAGGCAGTGGTGATCCTTATGCCAGTTTGAATGAAATGGAGAGGTCAGTGCTGCGAGAGGTAACGCAGTTGGGGATACCGCTTAAGGCATGGGAGAATTACAAAGCGCTCGGTCTGAGCAATCCTGAGGCGCTCCTCGGCTTCGCGGACGTGATTCGAGCAACGGATAGCACTTATGTCGAAGACTTCTGGACTAAACCAGGCTATCTGGGGACGGAACAATCGGACCTCGGCGATTTGTTCCGTAGCGCCAAGGTTGACCAATTCGCCACTATAACGCAAGTCATTCGGGATGAGCATAATGTACCGATTAGTTTTTCTGTGAATGGCCCACCGACGAAACTGACTCGAACCGGTACGGATTACACACTTTATGCGGTTGATGGAAAGACAGAGGTCGGAAAACTGACAGGTTCACTGGATACAGCGACTAAAGTATTCACGATCGGGAGCGGAAACTCTGCTAACGTATTGAACGCCATAAAGAATGGTGTTAAATTGCATATCGACAACCGTTGGTCCCTAGCATTACTTTCGTACCATCGTCATCAGGTTCCGAGCAGGCCTGGCTTTTATCCTTGGGATCAGTTCAGAGCGGCTGATGGAACGCCGATTTACCCACAGCGTCCAATGGAGATTGGACCCATGATCATTGGTGGCGTGGCTGGCGGGGGAGTATCTTCACACAGCGGAAAAATTCAAGGGAAAGTCATCTTAATCACAAACCTGCTCGATCTAGGTGCTCTTCCTTGGAATGGGGACTGGTATCGTGCAAGAGTGAAGGAGTCCCTTGGAGAAAGCTTCGATGATAATTTCCGGCTATGGTACACCGACAATGCAGACCATTACGATGGTGAACCTCGCAGTCCTGTTGTAGTGAAGTATGATGGCATTTTTCAGCAGGCGCTTCGTGACTTAAGTGCCTGGGTAGAACAAGGTGTGGCTCCTGTAGAATCTACTCACTACGATGTAGTCGAAAGTCAGATTAAGTTACCGGAGAGTGCCGATGAACGAAAAGGAATACAGCCTGTCGTTGATCTTTTAGTGAATAACAGTAATACGATACATGTTGAAGCCGGTCAACGCGTTACCTTCGAGGGGAAAGCTGCAGTCCCGTCTGGTTACGGCAAGGTTATAAGCACGAAATGGGACTTCGAAGGTACGGGCAATTTCACGGAAATGCCTTTCGGAACACCGGAGCCTTCGGTGACAGCATCGGTGTATGACACGTCTTCGGTTACAGCATGGGTGTATTACACTTATACCAAACCAGGTACCTACTTCCCATCGCTGAAAGTGACCTCCCAACGTGATGGTGACACGAAGACTCCATACGCACTGGTTGAGAATCTGGATCGCGTTCGCGTTGTAGTCGAATCATCACCAAATAGCCCAAGCAATAACGGTAGTGGAGGTTCCGCCCAAAACACGTCTGGCAACGGTTCCACCCAAAACACGTCTGACAACGCAATTGTGACTAACGGTCAAGTACTTGTTAAACCGATGACAAATGCTGACGGAACAGCGACTGTTAAGCTGGATGCTGTAACGATGAAGAGCGTACTTGAACAAACTGAAGGCAACAAACTTCATATTAAAGTAGAGACTTCTACAAATACAAATCAAATGGAAGTCGAAGTTCCGGTTGATAAACTTTTAAGTAAAGAAACAGCACCGATTAAAGATATCGAAATTGATACTGAATTGGCTACAATAACTGTTTCCACTAAACTAATTTCAAAGAGTTCAGCAGCAGCCAAGAATGTGAAGGTTTCAGTGGCTAAAGTGGATACCTCCAGCTTACCGGCTGAGATACGAGCTCGATTAAAAGATGCTGTAGTGTACGATTTTAATCTATCGGTTGACGGTCTGAAGGTTAGTAAGTTCGATGGTCGAAGTGATGTTCAAGTAGCAGTGCCATATCAGTTGAAGCCTGGTGAGAATCCGAACAAGGTTGTTATTTACTACATTAAAGATAACGGAGAACTGGAGATTGTAAAGAATGGCAAGTATAATCCAGCCAAAGGTAAGGTGGAATTCAAGCCTAAGCACTTTAGTCAGTATGCAGTGGCATATGCCGAAGTGAACTTTGCAGATGTAAAGCAAGTATGGGCGAAGGATCCAATCGAGGTGTTAGCTTCACGAGGAATAGTTAAAGGTGTGGATAATGAACGCTTCAATCCTGACGAAAAAGTGACAAGAGCTGAATTTTTATCCATGTTGATGAATGTATTCGAATTAACTGCTAAGGCAGGTGCGGTGACAACTTTTTCTGATGTCAGGACAGACACGTGGTACTTTGACGCGGTTGCAACAGCACACCAATTAGGCATTGTTAACGGCAGAACAGACGGCAGTTTTGGTGGGGATGACGAAATTACCAGACAGGATATGGCCGTAATGGCTTATAAAGTTTTAGTATATGCTGGGCTTGTGTTGAGAGTAGATGCCCCTATAGCATTTGCGGATGTAGATACAATTTCTCCGTATGCGTTAGAAGCAGTTATTGCACTGCAATCAGCTGGAATAATTAGCGGATTAGGCAACGGTGAATACGCACCGAATTCTCAAGCAACTCGCGCGCAAGCGGCAGTAATCACAAACAACATCTTAAAGTTAGTAAATGAGTGGTAAAAAAGGGATGGATTTCCCAAGTTTTGTTGCAATTAACGGTTTGTTATCCCGATCGCGTTCAAGTACGCTAAAAGCGGGGCTTGAGGTGAAGGCGGCGGGTCTGGTAGGCTGATGCCCGACGCTAAAAAGGCCCTGCCCCTTCGCCCATCGCGCGTACGCCGGACCCGCCAGAGGCTCCAGGTCAAGCCCTCGGCACTTGTTTGCTAGATTCCTTTTCAAAGGTTACACTTTTTGCTTGATAGTCTCCTGGCCGGTTATAGCACCGGCTTTTCTTCATTTTAACCTGGACATCTTGGCTCCTTCGTACCCTTCTCCATTCGATAAATGGTAAGCAAGTCCGGCCATATCATCAATTAAACGGACACCGCACTTAGTAGCTGATTATGGTGCATCGGACAACGCCATCGTAGTGGTTTTGCAGCATTTTGGCCACTTCGACCATCGGAGTGAGTCGGCAGCGAAGTCCCCACTGAATCCAGTCTTCTGCTTCCAACAAACTGGCTTGCTAACATAGCAATTCCCGCGCCAGAAGGTCCAGCAATACCTTGTCCTTCGTCTTGTAATAGTTATAAATCGACGGGCGTGTGCCTATCTGTTCCGATCTCCCTTTGAGCTTATTATAATGGGTTAGTTGACAAAATGTAAGTTATTGTGTAATATAATTACTGACATAGTGTCAATTGAATAATGAGGGGGCGGCAACATGAAAATGAAATAGTTACAGTTACAGGTGCCAAGTATCGGAATAGCAACTTCAAGTGAATTGCATTCACGTGGGTTTACCAGTTTTGTTTATTACGATCTGGTCGTTCTCGGAAAAAAAGACCGGGAATTTTTCGATTTGACTTAAAGCCGGCTTAAAAGCGGTAGGCCCGACTAAGCTCGGCCTAGTCATTTTTGCGAAGGAAATGGCTAAGTGTCTGGAAGGTACGGATGTGACGATCAACAGCTTGCATCCCGGACTGATCAAGTCGAGCTTGCTCAAGCAAATGCCGAGCTTCATGCAGTTTATGTTCGGGCTGATCTCGGCAAAAACGGAAAAAGGTGTCGAAACTCCTGTATATCTTGCCACTTCGCCTAAACGTGCAAGTTGTGAACGGGCAATATTTTGAAAAGCGCGAAGCAGTGAAAACATCGCCTGGAACAAATGATGAAGCGACAAATGAACGTTTCTGGTCGTTGAGCATGAATAAAGAAAATGAAAATGAGGAGGATATCCGTATGAGAAGAAAAATTGCGATCGTTACGGGAGCGAATCGGGGGATCGGGTTTGAAATTGCCAAACAGCTAGGAAAGCTTGGCGTCACCGTCATCATGACGGCTCGCGAAGAAGACAAAGGGATGGCGGCCAGTGACAAATTGAAGCAGGAAGGGCTTGACGTTCATTTTCACCAGCTTGATGTGTCTAATGAGTCCAGTATTCGCAAGCTGGCTTACGACATCCGGGAGCAATTCGGAGTCGTTGATATTCTGGTCAATAATGCAGGCATCAATATCGATGGTAATAAGGATACGACAAATATCGATTTGGATACGGTTCGAACTACGATGGAAACGAATGTGTACGGTCCGCTTCTCTTATCGCAAGTGCTCATACCTTTAATGCAAAGCAGTGCAGAGGGCAGAATCGTCAATATATCCAGCAGCATGGGAGCTTTAAATGATGGTATGGGCGGGTATGGCGGATATTTTGCATACAGTATGTCCAAAACTGCCCTGAACGCGCTTACGATAAAATTGGCAGCAGACATAAGTAGCAGCAAAATCACGGTAAATTCGATATGTCCGGGATGGGTTCGTACCGATATGGGCACTGCTGACGCTCCGAGATCGGTTGAACAAGGGGCCGATACGGCTGTTTGGCTGGCGACGGGCAATGTAGGAGCGACCGGCAAGTTTTTTAGAGATCGCTCCGTGATCAGTTGGTAACAGAATAATCCCTTTTATACAGGTGATCAGCAACATTTACATTCATCGTTGGGTTTATTATTTAAGTCAATGAGCGTTAGCAATCACATAGCCGAAAAGTTAAAGAAAGAAGCAATTCACCTGTCCCTCGCAAAGCAGGTGAATTGCTTCTAAATAATCATTGAGCTAACGCATTCTCCTAGTTTACAAAAAACGTCGATTGTCCCGTATTGGATACTTTGGTTTAATAATGGGCAGTCTTTGAGCAACGCGACAAGAATAAATGCTAAAATTTAAAAACCCCTTTGTATATAGATGTTTCATTGTTTATAACGTGCTTATTAAAGTTACAATTTGAATTGGGAAGGAGGGAGAATATTGAGTACAGCGTCTCGTGGTGTTCACATTGGTCCCCCTCGGTTAAAAATAGCGATTCAAGCCATTCTTTGGATAGCCAAAAGTGGCAACTTGATAAACAGTGCGATGATAGCGAGTCAAGTCGATTCGCATGCTACTTTTATTCGCAGAGTTATGCAGTCATTGAACAATGCCGGTATTGTTGAATCAAAAGGCGGACGGGAGGGGGGATATTTTTTAAGAAAATCTTCAGCAGAGATTACATTAGGCGATATATATGAAGCAATAAGTAGTGTTTCCAATGATGCCGAAATTAAAGCGGATTATAAAGTGGATTATGATTGCGAAGCCGGAGAACGGTTAGATGTTGAACAGTTCGATGTTGAACTTGAAAAGATTCTCCAGGAAGCCGAATTAAAGACAATTGAGTATTTGCGAAGTTACACGATTGCTCAATTAATGGATCGAGTCCAATTCATTTAAAGAACAAACAATAAAGCTCTATAGCTAACACTAAGTTGCAAGATCATATGCAACTTTTTATTAGAATAAATTGTGCTTAATACAAGCACAAAAAAAGAAAGGAGCCTCAAAGAAAATGCGGTTATCGCATATGTTAGAAGTCCAGATCGCACTGAAATGTCAAATCCGAATTTGAAGATTATCGTCGGAGAGCTAAATAATCAAGCTTTAGTTCATGTGTTTGTTTAAATAATTATAAATGGAGGAATTACTATGGAAAAGAAACGTGCTGTGGTGATCGGGGCGACGGGACAGATTGGGCGAGCGGCAGTGGATGCGCTGGCGCGGGACGGCTGGGATGTAACAGCGGTTTCCCGGAGCGGGGGGCGGGACGAAAGATGGCCTGACGAGGTACGGGTCACGCAGGCCGATCGGGCCGATGATGCGGCCCTGGCCGCCGCAATCGGCGACAGCTGTGACGTGGTAGTGGATGTCGTCTCTTACGGTGCGGCACACGCACGGCAGTTGACTGCTTTGGCGGATCGCATCGGCTCGGCGGTGGTCCTTTCCACAACGCTAGTATACGAGGACGACAAGGGGCGGAACTTCGAGACGGTGGCGGAACCGGACGGCTTCCCCCACTTCCCGGTGCCGATCCTCGAGAGCCAGCGGACGATCCGGCCCGGCGAGGCCACCTACAGCACCGGCAAGGCGGCTATGGAGCAAGAACTACTTGCTGCGGGCAACCAGTTGCCAACAACGATACTGCGCGCGGGCGCTGTTTACGGCCCATACAGTTCCTTTCCCTACGAGTTGTACTTCATCAAGCGTAACCTTGACGGGCGGCGTCAACGAGTTCTTGAGTACCGTGGGGCAGGTCTTTTCCATCGGGTGAGCGTTTACAATCTCGCGGAGTTGATTCGGCTGGCGGCTGCGAACCCAGGCTCTCGCGTGCTCAACGCCTGTGACCCTGAGGTGCTAACAGTGGCCGAGATCGGAGCGGCAATTGATGCCGTGATGGACGTAGAGGCTCCCGAGACGTTACTGCTGGACGGTCCGGCTCCGTCGCGGTCCGTGGGAAAAACACTATGGATGGTTGATCACCCAGTAATCTGCGACATGGCCGCTGCCGAACGGGAGTTGGGCTACCGGCCAGTGGCGGCCCACGCCCAGAGCCTGACGGAGACGGTCGAGTGGCTGGCGGGGCAACTGGCAGGACGGGACTGGAGAGAAATCTTCCCGTTGTTGGCCTATGCGCAGCCGTACCTCTTCGACTACGCGGCCGAGGACGCCTGGCTGGCTGAAGTCCTGAGGTGACATACGAGAAAGGGGTGGCCGAACGTCGGAGAGCTAAATAATCAAGCTTTGGTTCATCAAGCTATTGATCATTCTGATGTCGTAATTAGCACGCTTGGTCCAGCGTTAATGCGCAAAATAAATAGCGAATGGCAGGAGGAGTAAGAGGAATGGTTAAAGGCTATTGGGTCATAGGCATTGATGTCCACGACATGGAAAAATTTCAAGCATACATGGCAGCTACCCCTGAAATTTTGAAGAAGTATGGTGCTCGCTTTCTGGTGGGCGGAGGCAATCACTTGGTACCAGAAGGGAGTCAGCAAGCGTCTTGTTGAGGATCCAAGCGGAGTTGGTGTTGGCTGGGTGCTTAGAAAATATGGTGGTATCAACGATATGAACGCCCAGCCAAGCACTGAAGATGTGATTGCAGCCGAGGGAGCGCCTCTCGCGGGTGTCTTTTTGACACACATCCATCTCGACCACGTAACAGGTCTACCAGCTGTCCTAAAGAAACACCTATCTACTGGTAAGAACGAAGCCAACGCCCGTCTCTTCCTAAATATGATGGCGCAAGGCACAAACAATCGTATGCTGGCTGGACGTCCGCCTCTTGAAGAATTGCCATTCCGTAAAAATCCAGATGGCAGCTTGAGTGGTGTTGTCGATGTGTTTGGCGATGGCTCATTCTTTGCCATTCCAACGCATGGTCACACGATTGGTCACGTGTCATTCCTGGCACGTACAAAAACTGGTGCTGTCCTTCTTGTTGCTGATGTCACCCATACACGTTGTGGTTGGGATAATGGTGTTGAACCCGGAACTTACCTAACCGACAGAGAAACTAGCCGTCAGAGTCTTAAGACATTGAAAGCACTCAGCGAGCGCCACAATGTTGACAGAACGTCCTAGCATTATTTTAATTACCGGAATAATGGCGAGTGGGAAATCAACGGTAGCACAGTTGCTTTCCGAACGGTACGAGAAATCGGTTCATTTGCGGGGAGATATTTTCCGGAGAATGATTGTTAATAACCGCAAAGAGGTACACCCAGATGCCGGAAGTGATGAATTGAACCAATTACGTCTACGATATCGGCTTGCCGCACAGTCCGCGGATGCCTATTTTCATGCAGGCTTTACAGTAGTAGTTCAAGACGTCGTGGTTGGACCAATGTTGAATGATTTTATATCCTATATCCAAAGCCGATCTTTCTATGTGGTGGTTCTTTGTCCAAACTCGTCAGTTGTCACACTAAGGGAATCTGCCCGTATTAAAAAAGGATATGGTGTTTGGACCGTTGAAGGATTGGATAGTCTGTTGCGAAATGAAACACCTCGAATCGGAATGTGGTTGGACTCATCTGAATTGACCCCTGAAGAAACTGTTAATGAAATTATAACAAGATTGCAAGATGAGGCACTTCTAAAATTAAGAGATTGAACTGACTGATATGAACGAGGCGGTCAATACCTCTTTTAATAAATCAGTCTCATTTTATTTTTAACTCGGGAAAATCTATTTTTAACAAGGTGTGTTAAGGTTTAAAAAGCTTTTAAAACCTTGGCACGAAGGCAAAGACGTTGACGGTGGTTAACAGTCTGATATGCGCGGGTTGGGTACCGCATTTCAATCCATCCGTCGCGGAGCTGCCTCTGACTAACGGCGCACGTTCGGCTATCAATCAGTGCCTAGTGCATAGTTCAACATGAGGGTTCTCCTTACCGGGGTTTTGCCTCCGAGCCAAAGTTTCAAATTCTCCTTTTCAATACCAAAAAGTTCTTTTGAATAACAACTATGCAAGCAAAGCTTCAGACTGTTTCTTTTCGATCTCACAGCCAATAGCCCAAATGAACCCAATGAGTTCCCTGGCAACAGCCACGGCAGCCTTTTTTCCAGCATTCCCTCGAGACGTAATCAGATGATATTTCTGATGCAACCGGTGTTGAGCTTTCCAGGCAATACGCTTGGCCTCAGAGTCTTGTCCTTCCTGACGAGCACGGAGTTGTCCTTTTAAAGAAGGGGAGTGACGATAGGCCCAAGCGGATTCTACGATGACATGACGAATGTGAGCATTCCCAACTTTGGTGATAGATCCTTGCCAACGACTTGCTCCACTTGAATATTCTTTAGGAACAAGTCCGGCGTACGACATTAATTGCCTGGGACTTGAAAAACGAGAGAATTGTCCGATTTCCGCTACTAACGTGGTCGCGGTCACTTCTGCTACTCCACGCATGGTTTGAAGAGCTTGGATAACAGGCGCATGAACACTACTCGTTGCTTGTTCATGAATTTCAGATTCGATGCGCTTCACTCGGTCCATCGCTTCATCAATGGCATGAAGATACTCTTGAAATACGATTCGTAATGATGATTTTTCAAAACGAAGACTGTCCAGCCACTCTCTGTGCTTAACAGACCAATTCCGTGTTCCTTTTACCGGGCGTAGATCATGGCGAAGCAAAAATTGGACAAGGCGAAGTCGAGCTCGGTGTAAATCTTCCTTAGCGTCATGACGAGCGCGAACCAAGTCTCTCAAAGCCTCATGGTCTTCGTCGGGAGTCCAAACAGGTGTAAGTTCGCCAGCTCGAAGAAGCTGTGCGAGCCTTCGGTCCGTTTTGTTGATCTCCCGCGCGTCGTGGAATAAGGGTTGGTGCAACAACTATACAGTCAATACCGAGAGAAAGCAGAAATCTGAAAAGGCCATACCCAGTTGGTCCTGCTTCGTAGCAAACATACAAATGTTCAGGAGAGCCTATTTTTTTCATGAGCTTGCGGATAGCTTCAGGAGTGTGTGGGATGTTTCCGAGAAAACGTGGTTCACCACGTCCAGTATCTGCGACAGCAACAGAAATTGAATCTTTTGATACGTCTAAACCAACATATTTTGTGTAATCCTTCATAATAGCGGCTCCTTTCGAATGTAGCTCTGCATTTGGTTTTAAGTAGAATCCACTACACATTCTAACCAAAAGCAACCTACGTTAGGCGAATGAGGGGCCGCCTCGTTCATTATGACTAACGGGTACAATAGCTCAATAAAGGCCGCCGATCCAGTCGGCGGCCTTTTCTCAACTAACATGCGAATATTTTAACCCATGCGGACTGTGGCAAGCAGCTTTCGAGTCTCGTCTACGACTCGTTCGCTGAACTGCACGTCACGTGCCTGTGCCGAGGCAAGCATAGGCTTTCCATTCTCGTCGTAGTACACTCCGGTCGCATCGGACGTGTCGGTTAGAACCTTGGTAATAACGCGAGCGGCTCGCTTCGGGGTGCTCCAGTACTTGATTAAAGGGGCTAGTGGAGACATCACATACTTCGCGATAAACTGAAGAACGGCATTCGCGTCGCGGCCAAGACCGGTGCCGGGGTTGAAACCCGGCTCGACGGCGTTGAATCGCAGACGCGGTATCTCACGCGTGAATGCGAAAACCGTCGCAAGATTGCACTGCTTTGAGGTTGCATAGGCGTCATATCCCAGCTTCGAAGAACCGCCGGGTTCCCATTCGCCTCGTGCGCTTGACTCGGCGGAGATGTAACGCCCACCGCGGAAGCCAGCAACAACAGCGGGCTTTCGCTGAGGATCCTCAACGCCCGAACAGGTGAACACGACATTTGCACCGTCTGGCAGATGTGGAATTAGCGCCTCCGTGAATACGAACGGTCCAAGGTGATTTGTCGCGAAAGCGAGGTCCCAACCCTGCGCACTCCGGCCGCCCCTCATCGGCATAATACCCGCATTGTTCGCTAGACCGGCGATCGGAAGCTTGAGCGCGACGATCTCAGCAGCAGCTCGGTGAACACTTTTGATGTCGGCGAAGTCGCAGACGACTGACAAAGCGTGACCGCCGGGCAAGGCGTTGATCTCAGCTTTGACTTCGCTGAGCTTATTAGGGTCACGCCCGACTAACACAACGGTGCCGTGTTTGGCGAGCTCGAGCGCGGTGCGACGGCCAATGCCGGACGTAGGGCCGGTGATGACCCATGCTTGTGTGGTGCGGGCAGTTCTTTTCATAATGGTTTCCTTTTTCATTTCAATTCCTCCTTAAATGTATGACTAGTCAGTCATTATGTGGTTAAAAAAATTTAAGTAAGTATTCGCCAAAAGGCTTCGAATCCAGCCATACAATGTTTGTCTGCGTTGGCCGGGTCAATAAGCATGTAGTTGATTGTCGCTTCCGCTAACCCGGTCATGAGGGCAGCTATGAATCCTATCGGTGCTTCGCGCATGGGCCCATTTTCACTGCTCCGTTTCAGAAGCTCTCTCATTCCGGTGAGCGCCAGACTCGCAGTCTGGTGGCTCTCTTTTGTGATTTCGTCTGATATGCTCAGAAGCTCGAGTGTCCGGCGCTTTTCTGGATAGGACGTTGCCCAGTGTAGCCAATGGGACCACATATGAAGCGCCTGCATGCGGACGTCGCTCTCCATCGGAAGTTCGCCTAAGGAAACTTCAGCCATCTCAGCCTTTAGTTCTAAGTAGAGATGGTTCAACAAATGGGTCTTCGTTTCGTAGTAGGTGAAAAGTGAGCCGTTAGAGACGCCAGCCTCTTTCGCGATTGTTGCCGTTGCTGCGCCCAATCCTTTGGAGGCAATAACGCGAATCGCTGCCGACATAATAGCGTTTTGTCTGTCTTCGCTTTTTGGTCTGGCCATGCTTAACCTCCTTTTATTGGTATTTTATTAAAAAGTGACTAGTCAGTCAATACCTAATTTATTTTGTTATCAATGAGCTGTATCGACTTGTATTTCTAGAGACGTTTTTTGAACTAACGGGTACGATAGTTAAACATAAAGGGTTCCACATATTAGTCATATACAATATGTAGAACTCTTTATTTTATCTGACTTTTTTATATTTAGCTCTTGATAAACTCAGAAAATTAAGTTGTAGACTGGCGAGCCTGCGACACGGCTTCGTGCAGCTCTAGGATCTGGCCGGCGAGTTCGTATAACTAAAGTGTTCGACTGATAAATAAAATATTAGGCTAACTAAGCGTTAACCTAAAGGCGCAGTCGGCGAATCGTTTATATATTCATCGCAACTGCAATACAGCCCCAGACCATTCATTACATAAGGACGAACAATATCTATAAGTAAATCGGTTCGATTATTTTCCCCAACAGTTAACCAATAATGCGCAGCGCCATAGATCGCTGAGCCTGTCATAGCCGAAATGATCTTTGTACGGTGGTGGTCTGTATATTGCCCTTTCGAAAAAATGCTTTCTATTATTTGCTGCAACATCTTCTTTACCTTTTCATCCACAAGCGCAGCAATCGATTTGGAATCCATTCTGCATATCTGGTAAAAATCTACAATGTAGTGGTGTGTCAGCAAGATCAAATGGTCACATATTTCAACTGTAAACTCCGGTGCATTCATCACTTGCTCGGGAATCATCTCACGAAAAACCTGTTCTGTGATTTCTTCAAGCAAAGCATATTTATCTTCATAATGGGCATAAAAGGTGGCGCGGTTAATGGTGGCTTTCTGTGCGATATCCTTTATGGCTATTGCATCAAATTCTTTACTCCGCAACAAATCTCTGAATGCTTCCCTTATTAACTGTCGTGTGCGCAAAACCCTTGGATCTTGCAGATTTACCATATCCATATCCCCTTCTAAAACATCAAATATCACATTGTGTTGTCTATGCAACTTTCCACTGAATCTGCCTGTTGTATTCATACAAATTCAGTAATATTATTGTACCAGACAGATGTTGCTTAAACAATTTGTGACGATTTTTCCGAAAGGAAGGAACATAATGAACACAAAACAAAATAGACTTTTAATATTTGGTGCTGGTGTGATTGGTAGTGTATATGCTCTCCGATTTGCACAGTACGGACTGGACGTAACAATGCTGGCACGAGGAAAGAGACTGGATGCACTGAAAAGGAACGGACTGCGATACAACGATAATGGAACAATGAAGCAAATATCGATCAAAACGATAGAAAAGCTTGATAACGACGACATTTATGATTTTATTTTTGTTCCAGTACGATATGATCAGGCCGAATATGCCCTAACTGTGATCAAGAATAATCAGAGCAAATCCATTGTCACCTTGACCAACACCATTGGATATGACAGCTGGCTTGAAATCGTGGGCGACCGGTTACTCCCAGGATTCCCGGGTGCGGGTGGAGACATCAAAGAGGATGTTCTATATGCCCAATTCGGCTCCGAAAAACATCAAGGGACCATTTTTGGTGAAATAAATGGACTGACTACCGAAAGAGGGAAAGAGCTTGCCAAAATATTTGAATCGGTGGATTTACATTATGAAATTCAAAAAGACATTCAGGCATTCCATATTTCACATACTGCATTGGCTATCGTCAACAAGCATTTCTATACGAATGACGGAATGGTGGATTTAGAATCAGCAAGGAGTGTAAGCACTCTAAGCAAGATCGCCGCAGATATTAAACAAAACATTAACCGGGTAGAGCAAGCCGGTATTCCGGTAATCCCACCCGAAACGAAGGCATTGGGGGAATTGCCCGAAAACGATATTATTTCCCGTTACCACCAGATGCTGAGCAATGACTTTATTATTGATGTAAAGCTTGGGAACCATGCCGTCAGCCAAAAAGCAGAAATAATGTTATTAGATGAAATGTTTCATAAAAAGATATCTATACGGTGATGACATCACCGTAGACTAAACATAGGACTGCAAAACGGATACTGATATAACCATAGTGTCATCTAAGATAAATGTGCTATACAAATTACGATCTTAAAAAACAAAGAGAGTTTATAAAAAAGGTTTGTAACTCATCGTATTTAGGCAGAAAACCCTATGATCACTTTAGTAAATACTTTAAATATTGTGAGGAATGCTTGAAATATCACTTTCATAGTATTTTTCATCAACTAAGGGTTTTGAATAAATGCCCTTTCCACGGGATAAGTTTAAGGGACACATGTATAAGGTGTAACAAGACACAGATGTACTATTTTAGGTATGGCGATCATTATCGATGCTATTGTGGTTATAGTTTTATAACTGAAAATAGTAGTGTCAGAACAATTTGGACAAATTGGGATAGGGAATTCGAAATAAAGATAGATTTGTTTATTTGGAGATATATATGATTGATTAGATAGATCGTCTTTGAATTATGTGCAAAATGTAGGGGGCGTTGTGTCAATTGGGGTGGAAAATTAAGTAGATCGTTGAATTACTGAGCTGAGTTACTGTGCATATTCGAGTGGTTTTCATGTCGTTAATGAGGAGATTTTCTTGTCGTTGTACTTCAACCTACAGTTATGTAGGAACATTTGTGTCGTTAGAATAAATTATAATAATTCTAAATTAGTATTGACTTTAATTTATTTTTATTTATAATCATTATTAAGTGATATGAGTTATCAGTCGAAATGAATGAAACAAAAAGCGATGGATTTTGGAGAAAGGGAGTGACGTTATGTACGATGTCATTATTATCGGGGCGGGTCCGGCAGGGGCTTCGGCGGCCATTTATACGGCAAGGGGGAACCTGAAGACGCTCGTCATCGACAAAGCTCCGAATACGGGGGCGCTTGCCATCACGCATAAAATTGCGAATTACCCGGGTGCGCCTGGGGAAATGACGGGAAAACAACTGCTCGATACGATGCGCGATCAGGCCAAAGGCTTCGGCGCGGAGTTCGTGCAGACGACGATTACCGCCGTCGATGTGGAAGGTGAAACGAAGTATGTGTTTACCGCAGACGGGACGTTCGAAGGAAAGTCGGTGATCGTAGCTACCGGCTCGAAGGGGCGCAACCGGATGCTTCCCGGCGAGGAAGATTTGCTCGGCCGCGGCGTAAGCACATGCGCTACGTGCGACGGCGCTTTTTTCACGGGCAAGACGGTCGCTGTCATCGGCGACTCGGAGGAAGCGTTGGAAGAGGCGCATGCGCTGACCAAATTTGCCGAGAAAATCTTTTTTGTCATCCCGCGGCCTGAACTGCAAGGTGTCGATCATCTGCCTGAGCTGCCGGGTACCGAGCTTCTTTTTAAAGCGAGAGCTTTGGAAGTCATCGGCGACAATCAGGTAACGGGCCTCAAAATCCGCTCGGCCGCAGGCCAGGAAGAAGTTTTGCCGGTTGACGGCGTGTTTGTTTTCCTGTCGGGCAGCAAGCCCGGCACCGACTTTTTGCAGGAGCAGGTTCCGCTGGATGAGGAAGGCTTCATGATCGTTGACAGCTTCATGCAGTCTTCCGTAGCCGGTGTGTTCGGGGCCGGAGAAGTAAGGCGCTCACCCGTGAAACAAGCGGTCGTTGCCGCTGCGGACGGAGCGATTGCCGCGATGGCGGTCGATAAATTCATTAACAAACGGGCTCAATTGATCCCGCAATATAAATAACCTACTGACAAGGAGATGGATACCAATGTCCAACGTTATCGTATATTCCAGCACCAACTGCCCTTATTGCCAACAGCTTAAAAAATATTTAACCGAGCAAAATGTCGCTTACGAAGAAAGAAATATCGATCTTAACGATCAATACGGCCAAGAGCTGCACGACATGGGCATGATGTCCTTGCCGGTTACGGTGATCGGAGAGCACAAAATTTTGGGCATGAACGTCACCCGGCTGAAAAAAGCGTTAGCTGAAGTTACCGCATAAAACGATCCAATTCGAGAGGAGCAAACAACATGACACAAACTATTGTACAAGCCAGTGAAACCGCCAAAATCGGTCTGCCCGCCCCGTCCTTCAACCTGCTGTCGACGAAAAATATGGAAACTTTGGAGGAATCCATTTCGCTTGAGGATTACAGAGGAAAGTGGCTGGTCTTCTTCTTCTGGCCGTTCGACTTTACTTACGTATGTCCGACGGAAATTACGGCATTCAGCGACAGCTACGCGCAATTCCTCGATTTTGATTGCGAGATCGTAGGCGCGTCCGTCGACAGCGTCTATACGCACAGAGCGTGGACGCAAACGCCGCGCGAGCAAAATGGCATCGGTCCGGTGAGCTTCCCGCTGGTCAGCGACTTTTCCAAAGAGACGGCAAAAGCTTACGGAGTGCTTGACGAGGCTACGGGCGCGGCGCACCGCGGACTGTTCATTATCGATCCGGAAGGCATTCTCCGCTACCAGGTAGTGACGGACATGAACGTCGGCCGCAGCGTGGAAGAAACGCTGCGCGTGCTTCAAGCTTTGCAGGCAGGGGGCTTGTGCCCGGCAAACTGGAAGCCAGGGGATAAAACGCTGTAATACGTTTTCGCTTTGACAACGAAAGTATCGCTTGCATGGAGCCTTGACCGTTTTTGCGGTTGAGGCTTTTTTTTAACCGATTAAACCTGCCTCTAAACGCGGCCCTCACATTTTCGAAAAACACCGATAGAGGTTTATCCCATTTGAAGTATAATAGTAACACCAAGACTCCCGTACCGATGGCGCGGCTCGTCCGGGTGATGAAATCATTTCAGGGCAGGGCGGTCGTTTGGGAGAAACGGGACAGGAGGCAAGAGGATGCAGTCTATTTCGGATAAACTTTTTATGGGTTCGTTGATTTTGTTGATGATTTCCGTGGTAGTCAGCGGGATCGGCTTCCAATTTATCAATTGGCGCACCCAGATTTCGGACGAGACGGAGGGAGAAACCGGCGAAAGCGGCTCGCGCAAAAAAACGGTCATCGACCGGCAGGACAAAAGCCTGCGTAGACTGGCCCGCTCTTATTTATTTTGGATCTCCCTCGGGGGTGTGGCGATTTCGATCGTCCTGTCTTATTTGTGAAGCGTAGAGGCTAGAGGCAGTTCCCGTCTTGATCGGGCCTGCTTGCGGCTGAAGCAGTAGTGGGTTACAATAACGCAAGTTCGCGGCCAAACAAATTGTAACGAACCATACAAGTCTTAAACGTGCTCCCAGAAGGCTTTTCAGCATGTAACGCACCGAGGCAGCCTTATTTCGTGGGAAAACCACCCGAATGAACGATGGAGGAGCCTAACAACGACGCTCAGGTTCGTTACAACGCAGCCGCGAAGAAATAAAGGCGAATAACGCTCGTCCAGTTCGATAGCGCCATCGCGCAGACGATGGGAAACTACGTATTGTAGCGTAGACGAAACGTTCAACTAAGAAGTGCGAATAACGCTAGAGCAGTTCGTCAGTGCCGGGAACTTACGGATCATAGTACAGACTAACTGGTCGTCCTGAATGAACGTTTTTTTCGTAGCGTTCAACCAGGAGTCTGTCGGGCGGAGTTGCTTTTGTGCGGACTTAATGAACAAAACTGCATATATGCCGCTAGCGCTGGGTAGAAACCGCCAATTCGCTTGCACATACCTTCTACCGAGTTCGTCGGATAGACTCCTCGAACACTTATAGGTATTATCTATGGAAATAAGAGTTATTATATATTAGTAATTATAAGTGTGGCGAGTATAATAAAACCAACTAACGTTAGCCAGCCTAGTATGCATAAGAAAGCAGGGATGATTCCATGACAGAAGAACAAGCCGCGAAAAATTGGAATGCCGCGCAGTATGATGCCAACATGAGCTTTGTCTCCGGCTACGGCCAAACCGCGCTGGCGCTGCTGGCGCCGCAGCGCGGAGAGCGCATCCTCGACCTCGGATGCGGCACGGGAGACCTCGCCGCCGAGCTGGCGCGGCTCGGCGCAGAACCCGCGGGCATCGACTTCTCCGAGTCGATGATCGCGCAGGCCCGGGCCAAATACCCGGGCCTGGAATTCACGGTGGGGGACGCGACCGCCTACCGCAGCCCGCGCCGCTTCGACGGCGTCTTCTCCAATGCTGCGCTGCATTGGATCAAGCCGCCGGAAGCGGCGGTGGAAACCGTCCGGCTCGCGCTGCGGACGGGCGGGCGCTTTGCCGCCGAATTTGGCGGCAAGGACAATATCGCCGCGATCACAGAGGCGATCGCGGAGGCACTGCAAGGCCTGGGCATCGATGCCCAGGCGCGGAATCCGTGGTATTTCCCGAGTATCGGGGAATATACCACGCTGCTGGAGGCGCACGGCTTCCGCGTCGCCTGCGCCGAGCATTTTGCCCGCCCGACGGCGCTTTCGGGCGGGGAGCAAGGCATGCGGCTCTGGATCGACACCTTCGCCGACTTCTTCTTTGACGGCCTCGCGGACGACGTCAAAGAAACGGCTCTGCGCCGCGCCGAGGAGCGGCTGCGTCCGCGTCTCTACGCGAACGGCGCCTGGAGCGCGGACTATGTACGGGTTCGCGTACTGGCCGTTCGCGAGTCCTAAGGGTGACAGGGGCGCCAAAGGTTCCAACGATATGTTCTGCACGTTCTACACCACCATTGAAAACAGCGCCCCAACCCAATTGGCATCGCAAAGCCTGCAAAAGTACATCTTTTTGCTCCACGCTGCCCGTGCAGGGGAAAAATTCCTGCAAATCTGCAGGTTTTTTCGCTAAAACCGGGGCTCGGCCCTGTTAGGAGCGGGAATTCCTGCACAATTGCAGGTTTTTCCTCCGAACGGGTCGTTTTAAGCGAAAAAGCCTGTACTTTTGCAGGCTTTCAGCTCGTTGCCAATGACCCGTCAGCTCTAGAGGGCAGGTCTGCACTTCCGCAGTTTGTCAACTGCCACGCCATGCCGCGCCGCACCACAAACAAACCTCCAGCCTCGCCGGTTAAGCGGGACTGGAGGTTTTTGCGCTCTTTTCAACTTACTCCACACCGTCGACAAAGTGTTTTGCCAGATTAAGCGGTGCCGGAGGTTTGTACGTTCTTCTCGACTACTCCACACCGTCGACAAAGTGTTTTGCCAGATCATCGTGGACTGGAGGTTTTGTACGTTCTTTTCGGTTTACTCCACACCGTCGACAAAGTGCTTTTTATAGTTTTTGTCGCCTTTGTGCTGGAGATCTTCGATTGTCCATTCCAGTGTTGCGAGCAGATGGTCTTTCATGTTCCGGATCGTCTCGTAAAAGGCCGATTCAACTTCGCCGTTTTGCTTGATGCCGGCAATGGCTTGTGCGGCGACGAGCTTGCGGTGGTGGTCTTCGAATTGATCCAGCGCTTCAATGACGTGTTTGGCGTACAGCGCAATATCTTTATTTTTCTCGGGTACCATTTGTTCCAATTGATGAAGTTTGCTAAACATCGCGCATCCGTCCTCTCTCCATTGCGTTGACGAGGTTAGCTGCCGGATTCGGGCCGTGAGAGTTGCCCTACCTGGGGTTAGCCAGGATTCACCCCGTATGCCGCCGGCTGGCGCTTGCCTCTCACGGATACAAGCACGCCTTTGGCATGTGTCGGTTCCCCCGTTCCCTTGCGGGATTAAACGATCCGATCCGCCGCATTGCGGCAGTCGGATAATTGAATGATACGCCTGAGGCGGAAGAAAGTAAAACCGCAAAAACGCGTTTTTTTGCCCGATTTTTGCCGCTAGCGGATGAAAGCAACGTTTACTTGATCTGTTTTCATATCTTATGGCGCTGCCGCTCGCGATGGGACGCTAATGCTGCTGCGCGCAGCTCCCGGCGCGCGGTGTTGCGCTGCATGACGGCGGTCGGTCGACCATATGGTGCATGGAGCTGCTGAGCTAGTCCGGTACGGAACGGATCGAGGTTTGCGGGTGAATTTACAGCAAAAAGACAGCCGTGGATTGTCCGTTATGATAACAAAATAACAAAAAAACGGAAGTGAACGTTGTTTTGGCAAAAAATCATTGACCTTCCTGCGAAAAGTGATTACATTATGTACATAACGATTATTTGTTAGGCTAACAATAATAACATCGGGGGCGCGCTTTGAGCGGCGTACCTATGGAGGATGAACTTATGAGCCAATTGGTTATTTTTTACGATCCTGACTTTCCTTATGAAGGAGTCCGCCCGGAGCGCGGGCAGTTGGAGGAGCTTGCCGGTGTGGGACGCCTGGTTGCCGCTGCCGAGCTGGCGCAAGCTTTGGAGGGGGCGGAAGGGTTCGTTCATCTGCACGGCAAATATTTTCCGAAAGATGCGTGGACGGCGATTGAAAGTTTAGCCGGCAGGGGCAAAGGGATCGTCCATGTAGGCAGCGTGCCGTTCAAGGTGCCTGTCTATCGCGGCGAAAACGGCTGGCAGCAGGAAGCCGAGCAAACGGTTTACCATCAGAAGCTGCATATTCACGAAGCGCTGCCTGTCGATCCTGCTCCAATTGCGCGGTATGCGGCGCACGACGAGCTGCCGCTGCTGGCAGGCCGCGAATCGCTCATTGCGGTGCAGCCGACCGTCGGTCTTGCTTTGCACGTTACGCGTTCGGACGATCATCCGGGCCAGATCGGTTCCAGCGGACCTATGGATGCGCATATGATTCCGCTTTTAAAAGGGATCTCGGCAGAAGGCCGCGAAGTCGCCGCCCCAGTCGTTCTGATCGAGAACACGAAGGGCGTTTTTGCCGGCGGGCGCTGGGTTTTGGCGAACCTGCTGACGGATAGCGTCTTCTGGTCGCAAGGTGGTGCTTCGCTGATCACCGATCTGGCCGCATTTGTCCAAAGAGGCGTTACGGAAATTTGGTTCAAGCCCAACTATGCTTGCTACGATCCGGGGGATCGGGCTGCGCTGACCGTGCAGCTGCAAACTTTGGGGAACCGGGCGGGAGCCCTTTCGGCTTCGGCCAATGCCTCCTGGACGTTCTCGATCAAGGTCGGCAAAGCGGACGGTACCGAACCGGTCTGGTCGGCCGAAGTGCAAATGAACGCTTCCCGCGAGCTTTCGTACCGGCGGTTTCAAGTGCCTGTCGATCTGGAAGCGGGCTATTATACGGCAGAGTGCAAAGCCGTCGCCAATACGGGAGAGGTCCGCTTGTTCCGCCAAGGCTTCTGGGGCTACGATGCGGAGCTTCTCCGCCAGGGAGAGCCGATGTCGGCAGGCCGCGACTATTTTGTGAAGGACGGGCGTCCGCTGCCTGTCGTCGGCATGACTTATATGACCAGCGATGTGGCGCGCAAGTTTTTGTTCCTGCCGAACGTTTCGGTGTGGGACCGGGACATCGCGCAAATGGCGAAGGCGGGCATCAACCTGATCCGCACAGGCATTTGGTCCGCATGGCGTCAGGTGATGTTCGTCGACGGCCATCCTTACGAGGAAGTGCTGCGGGCGATCGACGCTTTCATTCTGACCGCAAAAAGGCACGATATCGAAGTGACGTTCAACTTCTTCGCATTCACGCCGGAGGCGTGGGAAGGCGTAAATCCGTACCTCGACCCGCGCAGCGTCGAAGCGCAGAAAAGGTTCATTGCGGCCGTCGTCTCCAGGCATGCGCAGACAACGAACGTTCATTGGGACTTGATCAACGAGCCTTCCATGTTTAATCCGAACAAGCCGTTTGCCGGCCCTCAGTCCGCTCACGACAAGTTCGAGCACGAGGCTTTTGTGCAGTGGCTGCAGGAGCGCCATGGCAGCATCCGCAAGCTGCAGGAACGGTGGAATATGACGCCGGCGGAGCTGCCCGATTTTGCAAGTGTGCGGCTGCCCGACGCGTCCGAGATGAACATGAATACGACAGAGCAGTTGGAGAAAAAAAGCTCGCCATGGCTGGACTATACGCTCTTCACGATGGATATGCACAACCGCTGGGCCGGCGAATTGATCGCGACGATCCGCAGCATCAATCCGCGGCAGTTGGCGACGGTCGGACAGGACGAGGGCCTTGGCGCGCAGCGTCCGTCTCCTTTTTTCTACGCCGAGGAAGTTGACTATACGACTGTGCATTCATGGTGGCTGATGGACCAGCTGGTATGGGACGGCATCTTTACTAAAGCGCCGGATAAACCGAACCTGGTGCAGGAAACGGGCATCATGTACGTGGAAACGCCGGACGGCCGGGCGAAGCGGTCGGAGCTTGAGCTGCGCAACATTTTGGAGCGCAAGTACGCTTATGCGTTCTCGACGGGCGGAGCCGGAGCCGTGCAGTGGATCTGGAACATCAACTTTTATATGAACAACATCAATGAGTCGCATATCGGCGCTTTGCGGGCGGACGGGACGGAGAAGCCGGAGGCGGACGTTTCCTACGATTTCGGCGCGTTCATGGGCGGAATCCGCGATTTGTTCGCAGGCAGAAAGCTGGAGGAAATCGTCGCTATCTTCCCTTACTCCAATGATTTCTCGACGAGAAAGCTCGCTTTTGACGCGACGGCCAAGTTGACCCGGACGCTTGCCTATGAAATGAACGTACCGTTCCGTGCGCTTGGCGAGTACCATCTGGATTCGCTGGAGCAGGACCGGCCGAAGCTGATCATCGTGCCGAGCGCGCACAATTTCAGCGATGCCGCGCTGCAGCGGTTGACGGATCATGTTCGTACGCATGGCGGCACACTGCTGTTTACGGGGCCGCTCGGGCTGGACGAATATTGGACGCCTCGCGCAAGGCTTGCGGATGTTGTCGGCGATACCGTGCTGAGCAACGTGCTGCGCGAGGAGCTGATGGAGCTGGAAGGCAAGCTGTATCCGGTATCTTTCGGCGGGGCGCGCATCGCTCAAGCGAATAAAGAGATTCACGCCGCGGCGGCAGGCTCGCAGATCGCCAAGGCCGGCCGCTATGAACTGGGCCGGGGACAGCTGATCTGGTGTCCGCTGCCAATCGAGCTGAACGAGCGGAGCGAAGCGTTGACAGCACTGTACGCGTACGCCATCCGGGAGGCAGGCGTGGACGCGGAGCTGGAATGGCTGCAAGGCGGCGAGTGGCCGGGTATTTACGGGCGCAAGCTGAGCTTTGACGACGGTGGGCTGTATATTTTCGTATCGGAGTTTGGCGCGGATGCGAATGTTGAGGTAAAAGATCCGGCGACTGGCCGGAGCTACGCTTTTGAGCTGGAAAGCGAGCGTACGGTCATGTTTGCGGCGGACCGGGAAGGCGGCCTTACGGCGGTCTACAGACCGCGCGAAGTAACCATTGACGTCAAATGAGACCTTAACGCCAGCGAATTTCGTTTCTTTGCCGATTTTTAATCTACCTTTGGACACAGCTGGTCCGGACCCGTTCGTTTTATACGATGGGGCTGGATCAGCTGTGTCATTTTACATGCCCACTTCCATGGAGTTTTTCCTTCATATTTCCTGCTTTGCTAACTATTAATTCAAATTATGATTCCCAAAAGGAGAAATTTGTATTATTATGTAGAACGTATAGTTCTATTAGCCTAATTTTGTAGTAAAAGTGAATTGCTTCTTTGGCATTATGCTTTCCAATTTTTTATGGGCACTTGAGGAGACCGGCATGTTTAAAAAAATTATCATTTTAGTTATGTTAACTCTTTTTCTCCCTGCAAACCAAGAAACGCAAGCAGCCGAGCGATTGTTTATGATAAATGACGTGCAAATAGAGTCGCAATTTCCGGAACTGCCGTCCGGATGCGAGATAACCGCTGCTACAATGTTATTGAACTATTTTGGAGCTTCTGTTGCGAAAACGGATATAGCGGATTTATTGCCAAAAGGCCGGATGCCAGGAGTAGTTAATAATTCTTATGTCGGCGGCAATCCGAATGAAGTATTTGTCGGGAATCCGTATTCTACGATAGGCTATGGCGTGTACGAAACACCGATTTTGAAAATCATTGATCGCTATTTTCCAGGCAAAGCGAAAAACTTGACAGGCCATTCTTTTGATGAGCTGCTTGCTGCAGTTCGAGGGGGATCGCCGGTTGTGGCATGGGTAACCTTGGATTTAATGGCACCGGCAGAAGTTGACGCGTGGGTTGATTCCGAGGGCAATAGGATTCATTGGAACGGTCCGGAACATGCGATGCTGCTTGTTGGCTGGGATGATGATAACGGATATTTCAATGATCCCTACACAGGCAAACGCGTAGCATATAATCTTTGGACTTTTAAAGATCGTTGGGAAAGCATGGGGAGCCGAGCGGTTACGCTGCTGCAAAATACGCCTTCGGTCACCGATTTAACATATGGAACTTATGAAAGCGAAATAAGTATCGGTTCAAAAATTTCATTTCCAAACATCATTGCCAATTATGACGACGGCGAGCAGGTAGATGTAACATCTTCTGTCAGGATCACTTCTCATGATTCAATTATCGCTATAAACGATCAAACGATTAGAGGGATCTCCGAGGGGACAACTGAAATTGTTGTCAGCTACGCCGATAAATCGGTTTCATTGGGTGTAAACGTGACTGAGGCGCCTGTTTTCAACGATATTAAGCATCACTGGGCATATGATACGATTCTTTGGTCGAATGAACATCAAATCGTTCAAGGATATCAAGACGGCTCTTTCAAGCCTGATAGTACCGTGAAGGAAGCCGAGTTTCTTGCTATGATCTTCCGCATGTATCCGGAAAGCATTAAAGCTCTTCACGTAAATCCTCCAGGCACTGCAATTTGGAGTGATATATATTATATGTATGCTAACAAGTATAATTTGGGACTTGATGGGGTTGATCGCGATCAAGTGATTAATCGCACAAAAGTGGCTACTATTGTTTCCGGATTGAATGGTAAAAATTTCAAAAATGAAGATTATGCAATTAAATTTTTACTTGATAACGGATATTCACAGGGGAAAACTTCGGCTACCGTTTCGGGATATGGGGGGAACCTTGGTTTAACCCGCGCTGAAGCGCTGCAACTCCTAAGAAATCTGCAAGATAAAGGTTTTACAACGTTACAATCGCGGCCTAATTCGAGACATTCATAAAACAATAGGATTGGAATGGGTATTCAGAGTGCAAGCTGCGGCAAAATCCACCATGTTTGGCAGGTAATTACAATGAAATCATTTTTTAAAGCATTCATTATTTTAGTTGTATGTTGTATATCTCTTGCTGGTTGTGTAGAAGAACCAATTTCTATTAAATCTTCCCCTGATCAGGTTAATGCCGTATCTTTGGAACCTTCGAGTTCGCCACCGATCCAAGTTCCGGAAACTTTACCAACAGATAGTACTACAGGTCAACATGTAACTGCTATAGAGGAATCGGCAGGTTCAGGGGCCATAAAGCAAACGAAGCTATCGACTTTAAAACCGGTCTATTCCGTAGGTAAAGGCAGCGTTGCTATTACTATAGACGATGGTCCGACCAAGCATACCGAGAAGCTTCTCAAAGTGTTAAGAGAGCAAAATGTCCATGTCACATTTTTCTTATTGGGACAAAATGTCAAGACCTATCCGGAAGCTGTAACAAAAGCTGTACATGAGGGACACGTCGTGGGTTTCCACTCCAATACCCATCCCCAAATGACGAAAATGACGTATGATGAGCAAAAAAACGAATTTGATAAAGGACTGGCCGCACTCAGGAAGTGGGATACGTCACCAATAACTTTATTTCGACCGCCGTATGGCTCTTATAATAATGACACCAAGCTTATCACAGAAGAAAACCAAATGAAAATGGTATTATGGAATGAAGATCCGGAGGACTGGTCGACAACTAACTCTGCAAAGATTGCAAAGAAAGTGTTATCCCAAGTGAAATCGGGCAGTATTATTGTACTGCATGATAATCCTGCTACGATTGCCGCACTCCCGGCCGTGATAAAAGGAATCAAAAGTAAAGGGTTCAAATTGATCACGATTCCAGACCAGTGACTTATAACGAAGAAACGAGAAGCATTAATGAATAACGAAAAAGAACCGCAGGACGCAAACTCCCCCGCGGTTCTTTCGTTTTATATAATTTCGTCGATACAACTGCTGCAAACCAGTTTTCCTTTAAAATACGTCATGTTCTCGAAATTGCCGCAAAAGATGCAAGCGGGCATGTATTTTTTTAGTGTAATTCTTTCAGGGTCGACGTAAACCTCGATCGCGTCTCCGATCTCGATGTGCAGCGTGCGGCGCAGCTCAATCGGCAGTACGATGCGGCCCAGTTCGTCTACTTTTCTGACGATTCCCGTGGATTTCATGCAAGTTCCTCCTTCCTGTGGCGTAAAAATCGTCGAACGACAAGTACTGCTACTCATATTCCACATTTAAGGGGAGATTCCTTTAAATAGGCAAATTTTTTTTGACGGCTGGGGAAAAGAAGGGGGGGATGAAGCGGGGCGGTATCGGGAGATCAATGAGGAAGTGGGGAAAAGATGAGGAAAGGAGAGGGAGAGAGGTATGTGAAGAAGGAAGGAGAGGATTAATCGACCAGCCGCACGTCGACCATTACGTCAAGCTGCTGCCCGCCTGTGCCGCGGTAAACGCCTTTTACCGGCACGATGTCATTGTAATCCCGGCCGTGCCCCAGCTTGACGTAGCGCCAGTTGACTTCGCAATTGTTCGTCGGATCGTAGCCGAACCAGCCTGTGCCCGGGATCAGGCATTCCACCCAGGCGTGGGACGCCTGTGTAAAGTTGCTGCTGCCGCCTTGCAAATCGCCCACAAAATGGTAGCCGCTCACGTAGCGGGCGGGAATTCCTTTGTGCCGGCAGATCGCGATCATCAAATGGGAGTAGTCCTGGCAGACACCACGTTTGATGCGCAGCATTTCACCTACCGTCGTCTGTACGCTGGTCGCCGACGGGTCGTAGGTGAAGTCCTTGTAAATCGTCGAGTTGATGCTTTGAATCAGCTCGCAGGCGCTCAGTCCTTTATCGTCAATGGCGTCGGAATAAGCTTGAATCTCGCCCGACAGCTCGGTGTAGCCGGTTTGCAGCAAATATTCGGCATATTGGTCTTGAAAAGTGTCGCTCAACAGCAGTTCCTTCTCTTCGTCCGAAGCAAGCTCGTCGGACCGGACATTGTCATTATCGTGGGTGACCACCGTGGATACCATCTTGATAACGAGCTCGCGGTGCGCCTGATTGACGGTAAAGGCATGCACGCGGTTGTAAAAATAGTCCTCATAAGTAAACAGCGATGAAACGGGCTCGGTCGCAATCGTATGATGGTAGCAGGATTGACGGTAATTGGTGCGGGGCGTCAGCCTGATTTCATTGACACTGTCCTGCACTTCTTCCGCGTAGGAGTAGCGTGTAATGTGGGTGATCTCGAGCTTCATGCGATAACCTCCTCGCGAGGGGGGAAAAAGACTTTGGACATGCGGGAGCCGATCAGATTGCACGATTCCAGCAGTGCGTTCAGGGTCAACTCCAATTTGCCGGTTTTCATCTCCTCGTCGTCCATGCAGTCCAGTGTGGCCTTTACTTTGCCGGCAAGTTTGGCAAGCTTCTGGATCGCCTCGCTGAGGGCGGACTCTTCCTCTTCGATGGAGCGCAGCGCACTTTCCAGCGCATTAAAGGAAAAGCTGACGGAACGCGGAAACGCTTCGCTGAGCATCAAGTATTTGACGATGTGGGCCGGGCTGACGGTGTCCGCATAGACGCGGCGGAACGCTTCGTAGCCGCTGACCGATTTGAGCACCGACAGCATGAGCGGATAGGAGCACGGCTCCTCTGCGGCGTAGACGGTGCAAAGCGATTTGAGCAGCCGCAGCGTATTTTCCGCACGTTCGAGGTAGCGTCCGGCTTCGATGAAAAACCACTCGTTCTCCCTGGGCATGATCGACACGGCCGCGCCCTGGAACATGGACAGCGAATCCCGGATGTTCCGGTAAAAAAGATGCGGCGAATCCGCGGTTATGTCCCGCACTTCTTTTTCTTTTAACCACAGGTACAGACCGTTCAAAATGTCCCACAGCTCCGCCGGCATTCTCTCGCGAATCGTGCGCAGATTGGCGCGGGTGTGATTCGTGCATGCCAGCAGCGAGTTGGTGTTGCTTTTGTCGAGCGTGGTGTATTGCAGCACATGGCTCTCGGTGAAGCTGCCGTACTGCTCCATGAATACCCGGCGGTCGCCGATCGTATCGATCAGCCTGCGCCATGACTCGCCGTCCGCCTTTTCTTTTTCTTCGCGGATGTGATAGTACACATCGATGAACCTGGCATGATTTTCCGTTCGTTCCGAATACCGGCCAACCCAAAATAAAGCCTCTGCCGTACGACCCATCATCACCATATCCCACAGCCTCCCGTCTATATTTTTATCCGGATTTCTTGTTTGCTTTCGTTACTGCATAACCCATGTGTCCTTGCAACCGCCGCCCTGCGAAGAGTTGACGACGAGCGAGCCTTCCTTCAAAGCGACGCGTGTCAATCCGCCGGGAATGACCTGCGTGTCTTCTCCGTTTATGACAAAGGCGCGAAGATCGATATGCCGTGGAACCATATTCCCGTCAGCCATAACCGGCGCTCTCGAGAGCTGTATCGTGGGCTGGGCGATATAGCGGTCAGGCTGTTCCTTGATTTTCAAAGCAAACTCGGCGATTTCGCGGTCGGTGGCCGTCGGGCCGATCAACATGCCGTAACCGCCGGATAAGGACGTTTCCTTGACGACCATTTGATCCAGGCGACCGAGAACGTATTCCCGTTCCTCGGGTCTTGAGAGCACGTAGGTCGGCACGTTGTTCAAGATCGGCTGCTCATTTAAATAGTAGCGGATCATGTCCGGCACGTAAGCGTAGATCGCCTTATCGTCCGCTACGCCCGTGCCCGGCGCATTGACGATATTGATATTGCCGGCGCGGTAGGCATTCATAATGCCGGCGACACCGAGCATGGAGCTTGGATTGAAGGCCAGCGGGTCCAAAAAATCATCGTCGATTCTCCGGTAAATGACATCGATCTGGCGAAGGCCGTTCATCCCGCGAATGTACACTTTATGATCGATGACGGTCAGATCGTTGCCTTCTACAAGCTCGATCCCCATTTGCTGCGCGAGGAAAGTGTGCTCGAAATAGGCGGAGTTGTAGCACCCCGGGGTCAAGAGCCCGATGACCGGATCCGCTTTCCCGGAAGGGCTCAGCCTCCGCAACGCCGACAAAAACACGTTCAAGCTGCGCTCGATATCTTGAATGGAATGGCTGAATACGAGCTCCGGAAACAGGTGCGTCATAATCGACCTGCTTTTGTACAAATAGGAGAAGCCGGAAGGCGACCGGAGATTGTCTTCGAGTACGAAATATTCCCCCTTTTCATCGCGGATCAAATCGATGCCGGAGACGGTGATATAGACGTCGTTCGGTACGGACAGCCGCATCATCTCCGGCCGGAAGTACCGGTTGGAGAGCACCATTTTCCGCGGGATAATGCCTTCTTTCAATATTTCCTGATGATGATAAATATCTTTTATAAACATGTTCAAAGCTTTGACGCGCTGGTGGAGTCCCTTCTCGAGCCGGGACCATTCGTCTTTCGGGATGATGCGGGGAATCGGGTCAAACGGAATCGTCCGTTCGAGAGGTTCTGTCTGATCAGGGCTGTACAGCGTAAAAGTAATGCCCTCTTCCATCATCCGCTTCATGGTAGCCGATTGCCGTTTGCTCAGGCTGCCGGCTTTCATGGCCATAAACTGGCGGTACACGCTTTGATAATGTTTGCGTACCGAGTAGGAGCTAATGAACATTTCATCGAAAAAAGGGTTGGGATCATAGGGGTTGGTGACGAGATCTACGGGTTTGGACATGTGGCCCCCTGGTTTCTAGGCGTGCTTTCGGAATCGGTGGCCTTTCTAATAAATGGGCCCGAAGCAGAAACCAGGCCTCCTTTCCGAAAAAAATTGAAGTTATGTTGTGTTGTGTAATCTCACATGATGTTCTGAAAAAACTTTGATTTTTCTTTCATTTTAGATATTTCAGAAAATTATGTCAATATACCTGTCATAACTATTTGTCGACAAAAAACGAACTGTTTCGGGATATCAGTAAAATTCAGTTGATGTCAAGGGGGAATATTACTTATTCCAGGTAATTCCTGCTTGATTTCAGTCGAATTCAGCATTAAAATGTCGGATAAAGAATGTTAAATAAAGTCACATTTTATGTGAATAAAAAGGGGATGGATCTATGTTCGATTGGCTGGGATTTGGAAAAGGGCTGCCTTTGTGGTGGTCTTATCGTTTAAACCGCCACCTTAAGGAAGATGTAGAGCACATTTTCGAGGGGATCGCTCAAACCCGTATGCAAATTTTGCAAAGCTGGGCGGAAGAGTATTGGTCTTATTTGGCCCGGTTGAACGAACAATTGTCGGAGCAGCAAGCTTGGCCTGGTCAGCTTAAGCAGAGCGATCCGCTTGTTGGGCGTCTGTTTGCGGCAGCGCTCAAGAGAGGCGTTCATTTTTCGGAGCTGTTTGTGCTGGACGACCGGGATACCGTCGTGTATTCCACGCATGCGGCTCATGTTGGAACCGCTTATTCGGGAGAGGGTGTCCTGTCGCCGGGTCTTGGGGAGTCGCGCCGGAACAGGAAATGTTTGTTCGGGCCTTATTCGGATCCATGGACGAAAAAAATCGGTCCAAGCACCTCGGCTTTTCATGATGCGATGACGCTGCTTTACATTGTACCCGTAGTCGCCGACGGCGTATGGAGAGGGGCGTTGTGCGGCCGCGTTCCTAACGATGTGTTGGGCGACTTGATTCAGCGGGAGTCCGGACATGTGTACCCCGATTCGGGGGATAATTATATTTTTATGGCAAAACCGGGTTTAAATAGGCATATCGCCCCGGGAACAGCGCTGTCGAGAAGCCGGTTCGAAGATTTGACGTTTACGCACGGAGATAATTTAAAGGATGGCGTACGGACGGATTTTGGCGTTGTCAGCGTGAAGGAGCATACCGAGCTGGAACTGGTCTTTACCGATCCGGCTACCGGTGAGCTTCATCCGGGCGTGGCCGGGACGATCGAGAATGGAAGTCATTTGTTTGTGGAATTTCCGGGCTATTCCGATTACCGTCACATTCCCGTTATCGGCAAGGGGGTCACTTTTCAGCTGCCTCACTGCCCCGATGTGTGGGGGATGATGTGCGAGGGCGATCTTGAAGAAGTGTACCGGTTCCGCAGCATCGATTGGAAAATACTGCGTTTGCAGATCGGCTTCATCCTCGGGTTCGTACTGCTGTCGGCGGCTTCTTTTGCGCTGCTGGGCGGTCGGGTGCCCGCATGGAGCGGGGCGGGAATGACCGCAGCAGCCGGCTTGCTGTACGGCGTCATCGGCGTCCGTCTGCTGCAAAAGCGGGGGATACAGCCGGTCGCGCGGCAGTTGGAACGAATCAACCGCTTCATCCGCATCAACGCGGAAGGCGGCGGGGATTTGACGCAGCGGCTGCAGGCGGAGAAGTTCCCCGGTGACGAAACGCGGGAAATCGCCAAATGGATCAATAATTTGATCGATTCCCTGGAAGGCATTATGCTGCAGGTGAAACAGGCCGCAATGGACGTGCGGGAAAGCCAGGAGCGCTTGAGCGACTCGGCCGGATCGACGGAAGATTCGGCGCAGCGGATGAGCGGCAAAATTCACGATATGATCCGCTCGCTGCTCAGCCAGCTCCAGGACATCGACGTCGCCAAAGATGTTTCGCGGAATATGAGCGGCACGCTCCGCGAGCTGGAGCGGCAAGCTTCCGGGCAAATCGCCGTCGCCCGGGAAGAGGTCGGCCGGATCGGCGGGAAGATGGATCACATTTCGCAGAAAGTGGCCGAGACGAACGGTACGATTCAGACGTTTTTACAGACGACGCAGGAAATTCCGAAGCTGCTCCAAGTCATTGAGGAGATTTCGGCGCAGACGAATCTGCTTTCGCTGAACGCTTCGATCGAAGCGGCAAGAGTGGGCGAGCATGGCAAAGGCTTCGCCGTCGTGGCCGGCGAGATCCGCAAGCTGGCCGACCTGACCAAGCAGTCCACGGCGCAAATCAACGAGACGATTGAGCGTATCGAGCAGCATGCCCAAGAAGCCTTCATATCGATGGAGGAAGGCACGAGGGTCGTCGCCGAAGGTACGCAAATGGTTGCGGCGGCTTCGGAAATATTGAGCGACGCGAACGCGCACGACACGATGAAAACGCAGGTGGTCGACGAAGTCGTGGCGCTTATGGAGCGGGTCGCGGACGTGAGCATCGAGAACCGCCAAATATCCGCGGAAGTCGAGCGCACGGTGCGGGAGCTTTTGAGCGATATGCATCATGTTCGCCATACGACAGGCACGGTGGGCACGATCACGCAGTCCTTGCTGCTGCTGGTCAACCAGTTTCGGTTAACGGATAACCGGCTGCGATAACATGTGGTCGACCGACCGTCGTCATGCAGCGCAGCGCCGTGCACTGGGAGCTGTGCGCGGTGCGATAAATCGGATTCTTTCGAATGTAAGCTGGCTGTAGCCGCATACAATGGTAACAGCGAGTCAGTCAGCCATTTACAAGGAGGAAATCTGATGGAAAACCGTCCGGGCGCTCAAGCCAATCTACAATACGCTGCGCCTCTCGCCAACTTGCGGGCTATCGTGGAACGTCTGCAAACGGAGCACGCGCAAATGCGCGGCCGGCTCACGGAAATCCGCGTCATGGCGGTTTCGCTTTACTCTCTTCAAGACTGCTCCGTCGGCATGTGCAAGCTGATTGAGCTGCAGGACCGGATCCTCTGCCTGGTCGAGGATTTGGAGCAGCATTCGGAATGGGAGGAGCGGGAGTTGTTTCCGCTGCTGCAGTCTTACTTTCACCGGGCAAAAGCCTTCTCCATCGCGCGGTCGATCATCGTGCTTGAGCAGGATCATGATTTGGCCAAAGAGGTTGTCCGTTCTTACGTCGACGGGGTGAATGCGATGAAAGTGCCCATCGATCTCGAATTTTTGCACTTCATGACGGCGGAGTTGATCAAAGCGTGCCTCCTTTTGCTCAAGCATTTCAGCTTGGAGGAGGAGTTCGTCTATCCGCTCGCGGAGCAAATTCTAACGGAATCGGAACGATCCGGCTAGGGGGTATCGGGGGGGGGGGACTGCCGCCATGCGGCGGCACTGCAACGCGCGAGCGGGCCTGGCGGGTGCGGATAACCACCCCCCGCGCCAAGCCGATGCCGACTGCATGCCGAAAACGCGCTCGTCCGCATCCGCCACCACTGGCAACAGGTCGACCGCCGTTACACGGCGGCGCTGCAATGCGCGCTGGGAGCTGTGTGCGGCGCGTTCCGAAAAACCCGCGGAGAAACCCACACGCATCCGCGCCAGCCGATCGCATAATATGCCTGGTTGCGCGAAGAAAACCTGCAAAAGTACAGTTTTTGCTCGATAGATGCGCCGGCCACGACAAATTCCTGCAATTGTGCAGGTTTTTCGCCGCGAACATGGGCTCAGGCTCATTTTGAGCGAAAATTCCTGCACAATTGCAGGCTTTTCGCCCAAATGAGCTACTTTTACGGAAAAAACCTGCACTTTTGCAGGCTTTCGGCATGCCAAGCCGTTTCGTGAGCGGTTGTGCCAAGTCAGGCGGATCAACGAAACATTCTAGATGTGGAGAAACCCACACGCCCATACGCCAGAGCCAGTCGCATAATATGCCTGGTTGTGCGAAGAAAACCTGCAAAAGTGCAGTTTTTGCTCGATAGATGCGCCGACCACGACAAATTCCTGCAAATGTGCAGGTTTTTCGCCGCGAACATGGGCTCAGGCTCATTTTGAGCGAAAATTCCTGCACAATTGCAGGCTTTTCGCCCCAATGAGCTACTTTTACGAAAAAAACCTGCACAATTGCAGGCTTTCGGCATGCAAAGCCGTTTCGTGTGCGGCTGTGCCAAGTCAGGCGGCACAACGAAACATTCTACATGTGGAGAAACCCACACGCCGACACGCCAGAGCCAGTCGCATAATATGCCTGGTTGCGCGAAGAAAACCTGCAAAAGTGCAGTTATTGCTCGATGGATGCGCCGGCCACGACAAATTCCTGCAAATGTGCAGGCTTTTCGCCGCGAACATGGGCTCAGGCTCATTTTGAGCGAAAATTCCTGCACAATTGCAGGCTTTTCGCCCAAATGAACCGTTATTACGGAAAAAACCTGCACTTTTGCAGGCTTTCGGCATGCAAAGCCGTTTCGTGAACAGTTCCGCCAAGTCAGACGGCTCAACGAAACATTCCACGCCTTTGCTTACCTTGTCCTAGGTGGGGGCAGCCCTTACCGGCTGAGCCAAGAGAGTCAGGCGCCTATGCCGGTGACTCAGCAGTGTGTGACAGCCCTTACCGGCTGAGCCAAGAGAGTCAGGCGCCTATGCCGGTGACTCAGCAGTGTGTGACAGCCCTTACCGGCTGAGCCAAGAGAGTCGGGCGCCTATGCCGGTGACTCAGCAGTGTGTGACAGCCCTTACCGGCTGAGCCAAGAGAATCGGGCGCCTACCCCCGGCGACTCAGCAGTGTGTGGCAGCCCTTACTGGCTGCGCCAAGAGAGAGCCGCGCCCATCCCGGCGACTCAGCAGCGGGGGCAGCCCAATCCGGCTGCGCCAACGGAGAGCCGTGCCGATCCCGCCGGTCACCCAGCGGGCTTCCGGCTGCACGGCCGGCGGCTACGGCCTGCCCGCCGCCGAAAAAAAAGGTGGAGCAGAATAACCTTCTGCTCCACCTTTATGTTACGCTTCCATGCGGGCAAGCGTCGCTTCTTCGCATTCCTTGGAGCAGAAGCGGTTGTGCTCCTCCTCGCACTCTTCGCAGCAAATGTGCTGCAAGTGGCAGTAGTCGTTGGCGCAGTTGATGTAGCGGTCTTCGGGTTTGCCGCAATGATAGCAGCGCCCGATGACGACATCTTCGTCCGTGCGGTTGATCGGCACGGAAATGCGCTCGTCGAACACGTAGCATTTGCCGTCGAACAGGCGGCCCTGCACTTCCGGGTCATGGCCGTAGCTGACGATGCCGCCGTCAAGCTGGTACACTTCCGTGAAGCCTTCCTTGAGCAGGAAGCCGGACAGCTTCTCGCAGCGGATGCCGCCGGTGCAATAAGTAAGAATCGGCTTGTCCTTGAATTCCTGCAGGTTGTCGCGGATCCACTCCGGGAATTCCTTTGTGGTCTCGACATCAGGCCGGATCGCTCCCCGGAAATGGCCGATATCGTACTCGTAGTTGTTGCGGCCGTCGAGCACGATGACGTCTTCCTGCTGCAGCTTTTCGTAAAATTGTTTGGGCTTCAAGTGGACGCCTGTCAAATCGTTCGGGTTTACGTCTTCTTCCAGACGGAACGTAACGAGCTCCTTCTTGGGGCGCACGAATATTTTTTGAAAAGCGTGCTTGTCGCTTTCGTCTATTTTGAAGACGATGTCCCGGAACAGCGGGATTTGGCGCATCATCCGCATGTAAGCCTCGGTCTGTTCGACCGTGCCCGAAAGCGTGCCGTTGATTCCTTCCGAGGCAATCAGGATGCGTCCTTTGACCCCAAGCTTTTTGCAGTAAGCCAAATGTTCTTTGGCCAGCGCTTCGGGATCGGGAACGGTGACGAATTTATAATATAACAAGATTCGATATGGCGCGTTCGTTGTTGTCATGATTAACCACCTATACGTATTTATTGCATGCTTGTAAAATGCATATGATAATAGTGACACAAATCGGCATATATTTCAATCGAGTTTCATTACCATGTAAAGTCCGATGATTTTATTGTTGTTCCATATCGGAATCATGGAAATCCGGCAAAAATGCCTGTCCCCGTTTTTGCGCAGAAGCTTGCTGTCAAAAGACCGCGAGATTCCCGTAAACCCGTGGTAACATTGCTCTAATGCCGCTGTCGTCTGATCGGAGCTTATGATGCTCGTGATGGATTGGCCGATCAGCTCGTCGGGCCTGTAGCCGCAAAGTGCCAACATGGAATGGTTGAGATAGGAGATTCGCGCCAATTGATCGAGGCGGAAAACCGCGTCAGGATTGGTTGCCGAATCAGGTTCATCGACCAAGTCTGCGGGCAATTGCGGCTGATCGAGGGTCCGGTAAGCACCGGCATTCGATAGCTTCATAAGCATAAGCAGCACCGCCAACTCCACGGTAAATGCGACGTAATAAGCCGATTCCCCGCCGTTAAGACGTAGAAACGAAAGCTTGGTCAAGACCGGGAACATGCTGAGCGCCGCTCCGCAGATGCAGCTTAACAGCACGATCATGCCGATGCCGGGCGGATGCTGTCCGATCAGAAGGCGCAGGAAGCGAAAGAGCATGTAGACCACGGCTGCAGCTATCATGAGCGAAGACAAGGTTAGGACGGGATTCCACATAATTAAATCGGGATACATAGCCCAATAGCTGATCCCGTCAAACAGTAAAGCGCTTCCGGCGAGCATGAAGCTGCAGCCGAAAGACGCCGCTGCTGCGTCTTGCCCGGTTTTGTATGCGGCCATGTGCATCAATAGCATGGTATAAGCGAGAATACAAGCGAAATATACGCTGTGCAGCAGATCCGAATGAGCGGCGGTTTGCGGAACCGCAACTGCGCTTGCGGTGTGGGAGAGCCAATAGGAAAAGCCGACGGCCGCGAAGCTGCCCCACTTCATGTATGTCCGGTTGACGGTGCCAAGCGAAGAACGGTCGACGACCAGGTAAAAAAAAGTAAACAGGAAGCAGCTGATTACAGAAATCAAAAAAGACAGCAAGGCATGCACGCATTGCAGTTGAAATATTGAGATTGTCGTAAGCAAGCGCTTCCCTCATTCCCGAATAAAATACCCTGATAGTTTATTAGTTCTTTTAGACTATGAGGGTAATTTGATTATAGGCGGAAGTTTTCGCGAAATGTGTCGAAATTTGTAGGAACGCTGAAAAAACTTGGTTAAACTAGTTAATTAGTTCTATTTATGCATGGAACATACTGTTTTATCTTGTTTTCATCATTTCTATGGCTTGAAACAACTCGCTCATTTCGTCCGCAAAGGTTTGCAGCTTCAGCAAAAGCGCCGGCCCTTCGCTCTCCGCCGCATTCGCAAGCGCGGTCTCCAGCTCGCTGGCCGTCTGCAATACACGGTTTGCCGAGATGTTCCCGGCCGCTCCCCGCAAAGTATGCAGCGCCCGCAACGCTTCCGGGTAACGGTTGGATTGAATCATCGATTGCAGCTGCGGCACCGCATCGGTGAATTGATCATGGAATTTGTCCAGCATGTGGCGATAGAGATATTCCCGCCCGCCTAATCGTTCGAGTGCTTGCCCGGTATCGAGACAAGCTTCAAAGTGAGGCCGCTGCGGAGCGGTATCCGGCAAGTTTTTCGGGTAGTCTTCGGGAGTCTGCTTGTCCTTCGCCAAATAGCGGTCGATGACTTCAAACAGACTGTCGGGATGAATCGGCTTTGCAATTGCGTCGTTCATACCTGCCTGAAGGCACGCCTTGCGCTGTTCGTTCGTGGAATCGGCCGTAAGCGCGATGATCGGGATTGACCTGAGTTCCGGAAATTGCCGGATGAGCACGGTCGTCTCGATGCCGTCCAGAACAGGCATGTGTATATCCATCAATATGAGCGAGCAGGCGCCGTTGTACAACTGGTTGATGGCTTCGAATCCGTTGTTGGCAACCTGGACGGCGTAGCCTCTGTTCTCCAGCAGCGACCGGGCGACAATTTGATTGATCTCGTTATCTTCCACGATCAGAATGCGCTCCTCATTTTCCGCTTTGGCCTGCTTGCCCTCCGTCGTCTGCTCAACGGAGTCCACGGCGCCGGCGGCCGTTACAGTGTCGATCGCATGCTGCAAAGCCCTCAGGCTTACGGGCTTGACCAACACGGCGTCGGGTCTGGCCTCTTCCGGAAGCTGGGCGAGCGCATCGTGTCCTGCCAAGGACGTGTACAGAATCGTGCGGATGTTGTGACGGTCGCAGATGAATTTCATCTCCAACCATGCTTCTATTCCGTACATATCCGGCGCCTCCATGTCAAGGATCAGCAGATCGAGCGGGATTACGCCCGCCGCTTTCAACGCTTCGGTCCAGGAGGAAACGCCGGCCGCTTCTTCGCAAATCGAATGCAGCATGTTCACCAAAGTTTCCCGCAGCGCCGGCTCGTCTTCGGCGACGAGCGCTTTCACCGGGAGAAGCGGTGCAGCGGTTTCCTGCTGAGCGCAAAGCTCGAAAGGGATGCGCATCCGGAACTCGCTGCCCGCGCCGGGCTCGCTGCAGACGTCGAGGCTGCCGCCCATCTGTTCGATTAAATTTTTGCAGATGACAAGTCCCAGTCCGGTGCCTCCGAATCTGCGGCTTGTTGAACCGTCGGCCTGGGCAAAAGGCTGAAAGAGCTTCGTTAGCTGGGATTCGGGAATGCCTATGCCGGTATCGCTGACCGTAATAGCGAGCAGCACCTCGTCTTGGCCGGACTCCTGCCCGGACTCCTCGACCCCGATCCGCACGGTTATCGATCCTTCTTCGGTAAATTTAACCGCATTGCTGGTCAGATTGAGCAAAATTTGATAAATCCGCAGCGGATCGCCAACCAGGGTGGAAGGAACCTGCGGATCTACGCTGCAAATAAACTCGATCGGCTTGTTGCCGAGCAGGACGCTCAAAGTTTCGCAAATCCGGTCAAGCGTTTCCGCCAGCTGGAACGGAATGCGCTCGAAGGTCAGCTTGTCCGCTTCCATTTTGGAGAAATCGAGAATATCGTTAATGATTTGGGAGAGCGCCTGCGACGATGAAGCGATTTTGCCGACATAGTCTTTCTGAAGCGCGGACATGCCGGTACGCTCCAGCAAATACGTCAATCCCATAATCCCGTTTAGCGGAGTACGGATTTCGTGGCTCATGCGCGCAAGGAACATGCTCTTGGCCTGATTGGCCTCGTCGGCTTCCCGCTTGGCCCGGATAAGCTCTTCCTGCGAGCGCTTTTGATCCGTAATGTCCCGGGTGATCGCCGAGTAGTAATAGGCGCTTCCTTCCGTCGTAATGTGAGGAACAATAATAAGCGACATAAAAAGAGCGCGGTTATTCCTGGTCAAAAATTCAGCTTCAAACTCCCAAAAGCCTTGCTTGACGGCGAGAGCCAACCCTTCGTCAAAATCGACGCTGCACAAGATTTCCACGTAATGGCTGAAATGGCGCCGAACCGCCAGCTCTTCGTCGCCGATTTCGCAATATTTTTTGCCGGCCTGGTTCATGTACAAAATGTTGCCCTTCCGGTCAAAGGTGAGAATGATGTCGTGGGCGCTTTCCATAATAGCGAGCAGCCGCTCTTTCGTAGCCGTGCTTTCCTTGATTTCGCTGACGTCCCGGGCGATGCACACGTATCCTTTCAAGCTTCCGTCCGGATGTGTAATGACGCTGATGTTCGATTCCACATACAGGCGGCTGCCGTCCCTGCGGCGCCAGATCCATTCCGTATCCTCGCGCCGCCTGCGCAGCGATTTAATGACGAGCGCCGTACTGTCGGCAGGCACATGCTCGTTCAGCTCGGCCGAGTAGCGCGCGGCTCTGTCCTGAAGCTGCCCGTGGTCCAGCCACAGCGCAGGCGTCGCCTTTTTCACGACATCGGCGTACGAATAGCCGAGCATTTCCTCGGCCCGCTGATTGAAATGAAGAACGGTGAAGCAGGGATCGATCACGATCATCGCATACTGATTATGCCGGATAAAAGCCTCGAACGGCTCGAAAAGCTCCCGCAAGTTCTCGATCATTCCGTTCACCGAGTGGGCCAGCGCCCCGAGCTCGTCCTTGCTTTTGAAGAAAAGCGGCTTCATATAGAAATCTCCGTCGGCAACCGCCTCGGTAACGTGCAGGATTTGCAAAATGCGTTTGATAATGAGCGAATAGGCTGTCCAATAAATCAAACACGACAGGACAAGCTCGGTGAACACGATCAAGCCGACGGTCGTCCACAGCAGCGGCTCGGCCGGCGCTTCGAACGTGCTTTTGGGCACGGAATAGGCGAGGTACCAATCCAGTTTGGGCACGCGGGTATAAAAAAGGTGCATTTCGTTTTCGTCGAACGTGACGTTGAAAGAGCCGGAGTCATGGGACAGCATCTCTTTGAACTCGGGAGCTTTATCGGCGAGTGAGGTGAACAAGTTTCGCTTCAAAATCAACGAAGGCTGGGTATTGTACAGCATGAGCCCTTCGCGGTTGATCAGCAGATTTCGTCCGTTCAGCAAAGGCGGAACCAGATGCTGGCGGAACGTTGCCGCGGCGTCGAGCGAAATATCGACGATGCTGATCAATTGCTTCCGGTCGTTAAATACCGGTACGGTGATGCTGATGATGTAATCCCCTTTATTCGAGAAATAAGGGTCGGAGATGGACGTTTTGCCGGACATGGCGTCCGTGTAATATTTTTCTCCCCGAATATTCAGTACTTCGCCTGTAGTCAGCGTCAAATTGCCGGCAAGGTCGGCGATTCCCATCGAGTCGTAGCGTTCCCCGCCGGCCCGCAGCTCCTGGTTCAAAAAATCGAGCTGTTCCTTCAGCGTCCCCTGCTTCATTACGCTCATGCGGCTGATCAATTCAATCTCGGCCAGACGAATCGAAAGAAAGTCATACAAATTTTGCGCTGAATTTTTAACTGTGGAGAGCGATTGTTCTTCCAACTGCTGGATCAATCTGTCTCTGGACAGCTTGTAATTGGCGAAACCGACGATAAATAAAGATATGGAAGTAATGAGCACTAAGGCTGCAAGTAACTTGAAACGAAGCGAAGATGACATCGGCTGTCCCCCGAAAAAAATTAAGAATGGTTGTTGTATCAATTATATCCATTATAGCGGAATCATCAGGGGAACAGGCAGTCTAAATTTTCACGGCATGCAGAAGCGGCAAACGCGGACATGATTCACAAAAAGGCGACAGCTTGCGGCACATATCTGAAAGCGTTTGCATATAATGGGATCAAGGTTCATCATGGAGGTGAAGACGGGCCATGATCAAAAATGTGCTGTCTGCATGCATTGGCGTCTGTTTTATTGCCGCTCCCTGGATATTCGGCTTCTCCGGGCTGCAAAATGCCACGGTCGTTTGCGTAGCGCTCGGTGCTATTCAGTTTCTTTGCTCCTTGCTGGCGATCGGCAAATCGGGAAAAAAAGCATGGCAAAACTGGGCGGCTTTGATTACCGGTTTTTGCTTCATCGTTTTCCCTAACGTGTACCATTTGGAAATTTTGGGATTTTTTCTTTTCATCGTAGCCGGCTTCTTAACGCTGCTGCTCAATTATTCGAGTCTGTACGACGATTATCAATGAGAGCGGCCTGATTCCAGCGATTTTCTGTAGGCGGCCGGAGTCAAGCCCATAATCCGCTTAAACATGCGGTGAAAGTGCGGCAGCGTTTCAAATCCGCAAAGCTCGGCGATGCGGCCGATCGTATGGTCGGAGACGGCCAGATGCTCCTTGGCGCGGATCATCCGTTTGGTCGTCACATAAGCGGTCAAATTCATTCCGGTAAACTGTTTGAACGAGCGGCTGAAATGAGCCGGCGTGACGGCTGCCCTGCGCGAGAGCTCGGCAAGCCCGATGCTTTCGTGCAAATGCTCGTCGATATACGGCAGTATTTCCCGGATCCATAACGGGCCGAACGGCGAATCCGCTATGCGGTGGCGGCCTCCGGGCTCGACTGTGCGGTTCATAGGGAGCAGTATTTGCTGCAAATGGAGCACAATCGCCTGACGGTAACCCAGATGTTTGGCCGCCATCTCGAGCTGGATTTGTTCGAGGCCGGCTTCGATGGCGGACTGCTGCGAATATTCGAGCGCAAATTTGTACTGTTTGCGCTTTTTGGCTTGCTCGAAACAGCTCAGGTAAGAGAACGAATCGCCGAGCGCCGCATGCCGGACGAGCAGGGGGCTGAAGAAGACGGCGGAAGAGGTGACCGGATCGTCCTTGTCGGGAAGCGCCCGGTGGATCGTATTGCCCGGGATCGCGAACAGATCGCCCTGCTGCATATCATAGAAAGTTTGATCGATGAAGAAAGTGCCTTGTCCCCGGTACACGTACACAAGCTCATACCAGTCGTGAAGGTGGTCCGGCAGCTCGCTTTGTATATTTTTCGTATCTTTGTATACAAATGCGAACGGGAATGCGGGTTCTGCTGCGAATTGCTTGCGGATAGGGGTCATCTATTGCTCCTCCGGGCCGGATATTTTTTGAATATTATATCAAAAAAGAGTATATATTTGCTATTTAAAATCATTTTTTATTTCGATATTGCTGATAAAATGAAAGGAAATGAAGAAATCCGCAATGGGGAGTGATGGATGTGAAATACAGATCGTTAGGACGAACGGGACTGGACGTCTCCGTTTTGAGCTTTGGCGCATCTTCGCTTGGAAGCGTTTTCCGGGATGCGCATGAAGCGGAAGGAATCCGCACCGTACATACGGCGGTCGATGCGGGAATCAACTACATCGACGTGGCCCCTTACTATGGCTTGACAAAAGCCGAAACCGTGCTGGGCAAAGCGGTCCGGGAGCTGCCGCGCGGCAAATTGGTGCTGTCCACGAAGGTGGGACGGTACGGCGAGGACAGCTTCGATTTTTCCAAAGAGCGGATTGCCGGCAGTCTGGAAGAAAGCTTCCGGCGCCTGAATACGGACTATGTCGATCTGCTTTTCCTGCATGACGTCGAGTTTGCGTCCGCCGATCAGATCGTAGAAGAAGCGATCCCGGCTTTGCAGCGATTGAAGGGGGAGGGCAAAATACGTTTTTACGGCATTTCCGGCCTGCCGATCCGGTTGTTTGAAAGGCTGCTGCCCCGTGTTGAAGCGGACGTGATTTTATCCTACTGCCATTATTCGCTGAACGATACGGCGCTGCTCGGCCTGCTTCCCTTGCTGGAGGAGCGGGGCATCGGATTGGTGAACGCTTCCCCGCTGTCTATGGGGCTGCTGAGCACGCGGGGAACGCCGGAGTGGCATCCGGCAGGCGGGCCGATTAAGGCGGCTTGCAGGCAAGCGGCGGAATACTGTGCCGGTCGGGGTACCGATATTGCCAAGCTGGCGGTGCAATTCTCCACCGCTAACGAACGCATCCCGACGACGCTGGTCAGCACGGCCAGTCCGCTGAATATCGCGAACAATATAGCGTGGACGGAGGAGCCGATCGACCGGGAGCTGCTGGCGGAGGTGCTGCGCATTTTGCAGCCCGTTCATAATCTCAGCTGGCCGAGCGGCCGGCCTGAGTACAACGATGCCGGGCAATCGGCGGGGGAGGCGCTGTGATGAAAGGAATCATATGCGAGCGGGCGGACTCGCTGAAATTCGTTGACCTGCCCGTCCCCGTTCCGGCTCCGGGCGAAGCTCTTGTGCGCATCCGGCGGATCGGCATATGCGGCACGGATCTTCACGCCTATAAAGGGAATCAGCCGTTCTTTACGTATCCGCGCGTGCTTGGCCATGAGCTGTCCGGCACGGTTGAAGCCGTCGCAGGCGACGGATGCGGGCTCGAGAGCGGCGATCAGGTCAGCGTCATCCCCTATATGCACTGCGGAAGCTGCATCGCCTGCCGGAGGGGCAAAACGAACTGCTGCACCGATATGTCGGTGCTGGGCGTTCATGCCGACGGAGGGATGCGGGAATATATCTCCGTCCCTGTCAGCCATCTGATCAAGACGGATGGCTTGACGCTGGAGCAGGCGGCGGTCGTGGAGCCGCTGAGCATTGGCGCTCACGCGGTCCGGAGAGCGGAGCTGCGCCGCGGGGAAACGGCGCTTGTCATCGGCTCCGGCCCGATCGGGCTGGGCGTCATGGCGTTTGCCAAGCGGCAGGGCGCGCGGGTCATCGCCATGGATGTGAACGACGAGCGGCTGGCGTTTTGCCGGCAGTGGGCCAAGGCCGACCACACGGTTCATGCGCTGCGCGAGCCCAGGGAGCAGCTGGCGCTTCTGACGGACGGGGAATTCCCGACGGCGGTTTTCGATGCGACGGGAAACAAGCAATCGATGACCGATTCATTCGGCTACGCCGCCCACGGCGGCAAGCTGCTCTTCGTCGGACTGGTCAAGGCCGATATCGCTTTTCACGACCCGGAATTTCACAAGCGCGAGCTGACGCTGATGGGGAGCCGGAACGCCACGAAGGAGGATTTTGAGCAGGTGATCGGCGCGTTAAAGAGCGGCGGCATCGATGCGGGCAGCTACGTGACGCACCGCGTGCCTTTTGCCGATGCAATTCACTCCTTCGATTCCTGGCTGAAGCCCGAATCCAAAGTGATCAAAGCGATGATTGAATTGTAGCCCGGATATTTAGGCGGATCCGCCTGTTTCGCGTACAGCTTCGGCTGCTGCGGAACGGGCTTTTTTTGCTGTTGGGGGGAATTCGGGGTTGTGCACGTTGTATTTTTGGTGCATTATGGCAAAAGGAGGAGATTTTTGCTATGAAACTTAGCGTGTTGGATCTAGTTCCCGTCTTCGCACCCGCCGAACCGGCTTATGCCCTCGAACAGTCGGTGCTGCTTGCGCAAACCGCAGAAAAGCTCGGCTATTCGCGTTACTGGGTCGCCGAGCATCACGATATGCAGGGTCTGGCCTGCACGTCGCCTGAAGTGCTGCTTGCTCATATCGGCGCGCGGACGAGCCGGATCAGGCTCGGTTCCGGCGCGCTTCTGCTGCCGCATTACAGGCCGCTTAAAGTAGCCGAAACATTCCATACGCTGTCCGTCCTGTATCCGGACCGAATCGATCTCGGAATCGGCCGGGCGCCCGGCGCTTCGGCCCAAGCGGCAATTGCGCTAAGCGGCAATTTCCTGGAAAACGTCCGCAACCTGCCGGACACGCTGCAAGGGCTGATGAGCCTGCTGTCCGGCGATTATGAATGCGAGGGCCAGCTAGTTACGGCAAGGCCCGTTCCTGCTGTTCCGCCGCAGGTGTGGATGCTCGGAACGAACCTGAAGAGCGCCGCTTATGCGGCCCAATTCGGAACAGGCTACGTGTTCGGACAATTCATGAGCGAGCAGGACGCGTCTGAAGCGATTGGCGCGTACCGGCAGCAGTTCCGGCCTTCGGCGCTTTTGCGGAAGCCGCGGGTCATCATCGCCGTCGGCGTCGTATGCGCGGATAGGGTGGAGGAGGCGCAGCGGCTGGGCACTGCCGGAAGCGTGCTGTTCGGCATGCAGCCGGGAGCGGAGCGGACGTCTTCGGCTGCCGGGAAGCTGCTTGCGGGAACCGGGGATTCGGTGATCGCTCAGTTGACGGAGCTCAAGGAGCAGCATGAGGTGGAGGAGTTTTTGGCCGTTACGATGATACCGGATTATGCGAAACGGCTCCGTTCCTTTGAACTGCTTGCTGCTGCCGCGGGAATTTCAGGCGATTTTGACAAATAGATTTCAGTACTATATAGTACTAATCATGATGAAAAAACATAAAAAAACGAATCGCGATGTCGTTCTCGAAGTCGCCGCCTCCTTGTTTCTCACCAAAGGCTACCTTGCCACAAGTATGGATGAAATCGTAGCCGTGAGCAAGGTGTCCAAAACGAACATCTACTACTATTTCAAAAGCAAGGAGGAGCTGTTGTCGGCGATTCTCGATCAACTCGTTCACATGTACTCGGGGATGATCGCCGAAGCCGCTTCGCGCACGGACAAGTCCGTTCGGGAACGCTTTGAAGCGCTGCTGCACATGCTGACCCGCCAGGAGCTGGAATGTTTGGGCGGATGTCCGTTTCTTACCCTTTACACACAAATGCCGCAGGATGTACCGGTTTTTAAGGAGAAGCTGAGCCGTTTTTTCCGCGACCAGGTCGCAACGGTAGAAGCTCTGCTGATCGAAGGCATGAACAAACGGGAGTTCAAGGCGGGGCTGCCTGTTGGACCGACCGCCCAATTCATCGTCTCGGCGATCGAAGGCGGACTTTTCCTGCGGCATGCAAGCCAAAATCCAACCCTGCTGGAGGATTCACTTTTATCTTTAGCATTTTTGCTAAAGTAATTTTTTTAATAAAAATTAGTACTGTTTAGTGCTAAAAAAGAAAGCGAGCGAATGAAATGGCACACATTTTCGTAACTGGCGGTACAGGTTTTATAGGCATGCATACGCTGCTGCAGCTTTCCCGGGAGAAGCATACGATCACGGTTCTTGTCCGGTTGCGCAAGAAATGGGAGCAGGTTAACAGACAGATGAGCTTGGAAGCAGGGTGGAATTCCGCATACATGACGCCGGTCATCGGGGATTTGGCTGCGCCCGGTCTCGGATTGACCGAGGCGGACAGGGAGCTGGCTTTGGCGGCGGATGTCATCATCCATGCGGGCGGCCCGATGGATATTTTGCTCGGCGAGGAGGAGGCCCGGGCGGCTTTTCTGCAAGCTGCGGACGAGATGCTGGCATTGGCTGCGCACATTCATAAGCGCAAGGGTCTGCGGCATTTAATCCATGTGGTTGGATTTAAAAGCCCAGTCACCGATGAGAACGCGAGCTCGCCGGAACCCGTCATCGCCCGTTTGGAGAAATATCCGCCTTATGAGCGGATGAAGTTTTTGGCCGATTTGCACATTCGCCGGGGCGCACGCAAAGAAGGATTTCCGCTCTCCGTCATCCATCCGAGCGTCGTCATCGGCAGCTCCGAGCACGGAAATACGCCGCAGACCGGCGGGCTAGGCATTCTTGTCGGTTCCACGGCGCGCAAGCTGATGGGGCTCGTTCCCGGCGGCAAGTCGCATTGGCTTCCGCTCGTTCACGTGGACCACGCAGCCGAGTTCATCAGCGCTCTTGCCGGTGAGTCCGAACCTGCCAATGGCACGTATTACTTGATGGACGAAAAGCGGCAAAATCCTTCGATGGTGAAGCTGGCATCGGAAATGGCCAAGGAGCTTCGGGTCGGCAAGCCGCTCGGCTCGATAACGCCGGCCTTGCTGTCCAAAGTGCTTGGCACCCCGTTGGGGCGCAAGTTGGGTATCCCGAAGGAATCGCTCGATTTTATCGTGGATGTCGGCTACCCGTTGGAAGCCGCGCGCGGTGTTCAGCGCAAACACGGGCTGGCCCATGCCGTGAATGCAACCGTCCTGCCGTTCACATTCACGGATCTGGAATTCAGGCTCCATCATTCCGCTCCTGACCCGGCCGGATATTTTCACAGCAAACGCGGACCTTTGGCGGCGCTGGAGCGGAAGGGAAGCGGTCCGGAAACGAATCCGCCGATCGTGTTCGTGCACGGAACTTTAAGCGGAGCGGATTGTCTGATCCCGCTTGCCGATCAGTTCCCCGAATCGTCCGTATGCCTGGTCGATCTCCCCGGCTTCGGCCGCTCCCCGTACCATCACAGGCAGGGTGTGCTGAAGGGACATGTCGAATCGTTGGTACAGGCGATCCGTTCTTTCGACACCCCGGTTACGCTGGTCGGTCATTCGCTGGGCGGATTGCTCGCCGCTAAAGCGTTGGAACGCGTACCCGAGCTCATCGCCGGGCTGCATCTGCTGCAGCCTGTGCTGCACAGCGCGCCGCGCCTGTACCGCAGCGCGCGCATGACGGAGCTCGCGCTGCGCCGGCTTGACGCGGCGGGCTTGCGGAAGCAGCTGCTGGCGCAAAGCTGCTTCGAGCGCATCGAGGACATTCCGCCGGCGTATGCCGATTATGTCCTCGGGGAACTGCGGTCGCCGCGCGTCCGGAAGACGACCGCCGAAGCCCTTGCCGCCCTCACGCGCGCGGAGAGCTTCGAGGTTTCGCCCGCAGCGTTGCTCAAAGGGCAAATATCGATCCTATGGGGTACAAAGGACCGGGTATATCAATTGCCGGAACGTTACCGCTCCTTGCGCACCGTGCAAATTCCGGAGGCTCATCATTTTCCGCTGTCGCACCCGGAGCAAACGGCCAGGCATCTCAGGCAGTTGATTTTGCCATAATTACGAGCTGCACGACCGGCGAAGAAATGGTAACTTATTGGTAGTGGAAAAATGAAGGGATGGATCAAACGATGAAGAAAATGTTGAATTGTTTATAACAAGCTGATTGAATCAATCGCGCTCGTGGACCCCCTGCCGCATTCTGTGAAGTTCATCTATACCAAAAAGAATGCGGAGGCCAAACGATTATGCGAAATGAAAAAGAAGTGCTGGCGCAAATTTTGCAATTTGCCGGTCGGGATGCGAATATTCGATGTGTTGTGCTTAACGGCTCGCGTACGAATCCGAATGCCCCGAAAGATTTTATGCAGGATTATGACGTTGACTATTATATGGCCGATTTGCAGCGTCATCCGTACAATGCCGACAGGAGCTGGATCTCCGAATTCGGCGAGGGCGTTGTCGTTCAGTATGAGTATTTTGAGGACGGCTCTTCCATTTACATGATGCAGTTCAAAGACAGCGTCAGAATCGATCTCAGTTTTAAAGACATCAAAAATATTCGGGAAGTTTTTGAAGACTCGTTAAGTAAAGTTTTGCTCGATAAAGACGATTTGAATTTGAACCTGCCTGAGCCGAGCGACCGATCCTATTTCATCAAGCGGCCTTCGCAAGATTTGTGGGATCTACACCTCGTTGAATTGTGGTGGCTCCAGGTGTATATCGCGAAAGAGCTGTGGCGGGACGAAATTCCGCGAGTGAAAAACCTCTACGACTATTATTTCATGGAATCGCTACGGTTTCTTCTGGAATGGCATGTGGGCATAAACCATGATTGGCAGGTGAACGTCGGCAGTTCCGGAAAATGGTTCAAGCGGTTTCTGGGGCCTGACATTTACAAGGCGTATATTTCGCTCTATGTGGGCGCCGACCCGGAAGAGCAGTGGAACAAGCTTTTTGAAGCGGGCGAGTTGATTCGCAAGGTCGGCATGCCGCTCGCAGAACGATTGGGATACCGCTATCCGATACTGGAAGACCGCAATGTAACGGCCTATATTGAACAAATCAGACAATTGCCGCCGGACGCCGAGTCTTTGGATGAAGGCCAAGGGGCCACTTAGCGGGCAAGCATAGCATGAATCAGGCACACCGATGCGCTTTTGGCATGGGTGTGCCTTTTTTAATATTCGGGCCGCCTGAGGGGCCTCGTTTTTGGCGCAGTCATTCATGATGCGGCCAGGCCAGGCGGCGGTACCGAAAACTTGCGATTGTTCAGGCTGCCCAGTTGCCCAGTACCCGCACGCCAGAGCCGGCTGCACAATCTGCCTGGTTGCATGAGGAAAACCTGCAAAAGTACAGTTTTTTGCCCGGTAGATGCGCTGGCCACGAAAATTCCTGCAAATGTGCAGGCTTTTCGCCGTGAACAGGGGCTCAGGTTCATTTTCACCGAAAATTCCTGCACTATCGCAGGCTTTTCGCCCAAATGGGCCTTTTTTGCGGAAAAAGCCTGCACTTTTGCATGTTTATTCCTTGTCGAGCCCCCTTGCGTTCCCAACAACAGCGAGCCCCCCCATTTTTTGCGGGAGAGATGTGGGTAGATGCCCACCTACTTCAGCACCGCAATTCGCGCAGGGGAGACATGGGTTGGGGAAGAAGGGCTGCCCCCCCAACTACAGCGAGCCCCCCTTATTGCGGGAGAGGTGTGGGTAGGTACCCACCCACTTCAGCACCGCAATTCGTACAGGGGAGGCGTGGGTTGGGGAAGAAGGGCCGTGCCCCCCACTTCAGCGACGACGCTTCATTCATTATAGGCGCCAGCCTGCTGGTGGATGGGGGGGACACGGCGGTTTAGCCGGGAGGCAGCGAAGCGCAGGTGCCTGTTACGAGCAGCCGCAAATTTGTCAACGCCTGCTCCTCTTCGCCGCCGGGCTTGCCGCCGCCGTACGGGCTCGGCCCGATCATGGCCGGGCTTGCCGCTGCCGGGACGTTCAAGCCAACTGAATGACCTGGACTCCCCATGTCAATCCAGCGCCAAAACCGATCAGCACGACGATGTCCCCGGAATGAAGACGTTGCTGCGCCATCGCTTCGGCAAGGGCTATCGGAATGGATGCCGCCGAAGTATTTCCGTATTTTTCGATATTTACAAAAAATTTGTCCATAGGGATATTCGCTTTTTCGGCGGCGCTTTCGATCATTCGGATGTTGGCCTGATGCGGAATGATGAGAGCGATGTCGTCAATCTTAAGGTTCAATTCCGCCATCACTTTTCGAAGCAAAACATCAATGATCCGCACCCCGAACTTGAAAACTTCGCGCCCGTTCATCGCAATGGGGCCTGCGACCGGCGATTTCAGCAGTTCCGCTCCGCCTTCCTCCGAACCGAGCAGGGAAAAGCCGGGAAACGTACAGTCCCGGGATTGCAGCACGGCTGCGCCGGCTCCGTCCCCGAACAGGACCGCGGTATTGCGGTCGTTCCAATCCACCAGCTTCGACAGCTTGTCCGCGCCGATCACCAGGGCGTTGCTGCAGGCGCCGGAACGGATCATATGGCTTGCGACGGATAGGGCATACACAAAGCCTGAGCAAGCCGCCGAAATGTCGAATGCGGGCGCGCGGCTTTCAAGCTTTTGCTTGACCAGCGAGGCTGTTGGCGGAAAAGCATGCTCAGGAGTCGAAGTAGCGACAATGATAAGGTCGATTTGCTCCCGCAGCAGCCCGGCCCGGTTTAAAGCTTCCACTGCCGCCCTAACGGCAAGATCGGATGTGTCCATCGATTCCACCGAAATATGCCTTTGGCGAATGCCCGTGCGTTGGACGATCCATTCATCGGATGTTTCAAGCGTCGCGGATAAATCAAAATTGGTTACCAAGCCGGGCGGTACATACGATCCCGCACCTGCAATGGCGACCCCGTACCGATCGGGATGTGAATGCACGAGTGATCCCCTCCAAACAATTTACATACACAAAAGACACAAAAACACCACCCAAAAAACCAAAAAAGAGGCGCAGATCAAAATATAACACAGGTCGTTTGAAAAGGAAATATTAAAAAACGCAATGCCGCCGCCGTGAAGAGGCGCTTGTGCACGTGCCTTGACTTTACCTGTTTTCGATGCTACGATTTAACCACAAAAAACCCAAAAACACTTTTCCACGTCATCAAGCATAGGAGGTGCGGGAACTATCGAGTCGCTTACTAAACGCCGTCAGCAATTTTTGCAAAAATTAATCGATTTGTATCAGAAAACGAACTTGCCCATTCATTACGAAACTTTGGCTAAAGCGCTGGGCGTGAGCAAATGGACGGCATATGATATGCTTAAAGGCATAGAAACTCTGGGTTTCATTTCACGCAGCTACGAGGTGAACGCCAAAGAAACCGGGCGCTCGCAGGTTGTGTTCGTGCCTACTTCCAAAGCTATGGATCTGTTCAAGCAGCTGCGCAGCGAAACGCTCGATCCGGCGGACTGGCATCAAACGGTCGGCAGCATTTCCAGGCTGCTCAAGGATTTGAAGCACAGCAGTCTCAACGAGGCGCTTCGCAAAATGATGGATGAGATTTCGAAAATCAATACCCGCATCAATTTTTGCGCATACATGATCGGCTTGCTGCTTATATACTTAAAGAAGCTCGGAGGCAAAACCGAGTCGTTGATCCATCACATTGTTCATAGGGCTCCGAGCAAGGAAACAGGGATGACGATGTTCGTCGGAACTGTCCTCGGTACGGTGATACAAACGATGAACGATGATTTGGGCATTGAAATTACGGAACTCGTATCCCAGCTTTTGAAGTCAATCGCGGATCTTTCCGGGGAAGAGAAGGAACTGCTCTCCAATTTCCTGAGTGAGGCTTTTTAAACCAAGCCGTCCTCGACTGCTTTGTTTTTGGGTCTTTTGCAGGCCGGAACCCCGGAACGCTCGGGGGAGGTGGATGAAAAAGAAACATTTATTGCACCATAATAAAGATGAGCATGCTTGGTACGGCGTTTCGCATCTGCCATGGATTACGTTTTGGGAACCAACAGAGAGCATGATCTTTTAAATTTGATAAACAAGGAGCCGTGATTTATGATGAAAGAAACTATCGGAAAAGCGATCTCGCTGGGATTAGGGCTGGCGATTGCCGGCAAAGAGCAGGTGGAGAAGACGATCGACGAGCTGGTGAAAAAAGGCGAAGTGAACCGGTCCGAATCGCGCGCTTTGGTGGATGAGCTCGTGAAGAAGGGCGAGGAAACCCGGCAGCACATAGAGTCGATGGTGCGGGAACGTGTACATGCTATTCTGGGTGAACACCGTCCGGCAACCCAGGAGGACATCGCGCGGATCGAACGGCGTTTGGATGCTTTGGAAGCTTTGCAACGGAAGGATCATACAGATAACTGACAGGAGGCCGCAGATGAACCCAGGAAAACGGATTCGACAGCTGCAGCGTTACCAGGCGATTGCCTCTGCTTTTGCACGCAACGGGCTCGGATACGTCTCTTATGAAATGGGGCTGACCGAGAAGCTTAAGATGTTTCGGAGCGCAGAACGGATGGGAATTCAGGCCAAAAGCGTCGGTGAGCGCATTCGTCTGCTGCTGGAGGAGTTGGGTCCGACTTTTGTCAAGCTGGGTCAAATCGCGAGCACGCGCCCCGACCTGATTCCGTCCCAAATCCTGAAAGAGCTGGAACAGCTTCAGGATAACGTGCCTGCGTTCTCTTACGAGGAAGCGTCGCGAATTATCGAACAGGAGCTCGGAGCGCCTATTTCAAGTTTGTTTGCGCATTTTTCCGTGACGCCGCTTGCGTCGGCATCCATCGGGCAAGTTTACCGCGCTGTCCTGCCGGACGGCACGGAAGTCGCGGTCAAAGTACAGCGGCCGGACATTCATGCGCTTATCGAAACCGATCTGGACATTTTGGCGGATTGGGCAAGGTTGGCCGAAAACCGTCTGGAATGGGCGCGGAATTACCGGCTGCGCGACATTATCGACGAGATTGGAAAGGCGCTGCGCGCTGAATTGGACTACGGGACGGAAGCGCGCAACATGGAAAAATTCGCGATCCAAAGCAAAGCCCTGAACTACATTCATGTGCCGGCAGTCTTTTGGGAATACAGCACCAAGCGGGTGCTGACCATGGCATACATAGAAGGCATCAAACTGTCCGACCATGAACAGCTTGACCGGGCGGGACTGGACCGCAGGATGCTTGCGGAGCGGTTTGCTTCGACCATTTTCCATCAGGTGATGGTCGACGGCTTTTTCCATGGCGATCCCCACCCCGGCAACGTGCTGGCGCTTCCGGACGGCAGTCTCGCCCTGCTCGACTTCGGCATGGTAGGGCGGCTGGCCGCCGAGACGAAAAAGCATTTCGCCTCGTTTGTCATCGCCCTGCGCAATCAAAGCACGAAAGGCGTCATACGCGCCATTTCGAATATGGGCGTTGTCCCCGAGGATGCGGACAAGAGCTTGCTGCATGCCGATGTCGATGAAATGCGCGAAAAATATTACAAAGTTCCGTTAAATCAGGTCAGTCTGGGAGAAGCCGTCAACGATTTGTTTACCGTGGCGTTCCGCCATCAGATACGCATTCCGGCGGAGCTGACCTTGCTCGGCAAAGCGCTTTTGACGATGGAAGGGGTAGTGTCGGCGCTGGACCCGACTTTGAGCGTCTTCGATGTGGCCGAGCCGTTTGGGAAAAAGCTGTTTCTGGAACGGTTGGACCCCATACAGATGTTCAAAACGTGGATAGAGGATGCGCCCGAGTACATGGATTTGCTGCGTGAAGTTCCGTCAGGCATGAAGCAGTTGTCTTCGTGGATGCGGAAAGGACAGGCGCGGGTCGAAATCGGGGTGCCTCAACTGGACGACCTGATGAAAAAAATGGACCGCATCAGCAACCGGCTCTCGTTCAGTATCGTGCTGCTGGCTCTTAGCATCGTGATGGTCGGACTCATTATCGGCGCCGCCCTGAGCCACTCGCAAACGATGCTCTGGCGCATTCCTATCATTGAGATCGGCTTTGTGATCGCGCTGCTCATGTTTGTGTGGCTTATTTACGCCATTTTTCGCTCAGGCCGCTTCTAGCCCTAGCCGCGATAACCGAATAAGGAGAACCATACAATGGACGACAAGCAATTTGATGACATTTTCACCATTATGAAGGCTTCGTTTCCGAATAGCGAAATGAGAACTTATGCCGGACAGCGGGCGCTGCTATCTAGCCCCTACTACCGCCTTATCACGGAAACGGATGACAACGACAAAGTGATTGCTTTTTTGGCCGCGTGGGATTTCCCTTCGTTTTGCTTCGTGGAACACATTGCCGTCGATCCGGCCGCGCGGGGAGGCGGCATAGGCGGAAAGCTAGTGGCCGCATATGCCGGAGAGTCGCGCAAACCTGTTCTGCTCGAGGTGGAACCCCCAGACAACGAATTGGCGCAGCGGAGAGTAGGCTTTTATGAACGGTTGGGGTTTATTTTCAATCATTTCGAATACATGCAGCCGCCGCTTCAGGAAGGCGAGGGCGAAATTCCGCTCAACATCATGAGCTATCCTCAATCACTCTCGAAATCGGATTTCGATCTTTTTAAAAAGATTTTATTTACCGAAGTCTACAAGGTCGCACTCTCGAACCGATAGGAAAAATTCGGTGAGTCTTCGGCCATAGTAAGATTGAAAAACCCTTGTATATCAAGGGTTTTTATCTTGATGCGGGTCTTTATCGGTGAGGTTCAGGCGTAAACATGTCTTGAGCCACTGTAAGGAATGCTCGAACTGCCGGGGAAACGGAAGCCGATGGACAAGCTAATGCCACGTTACGCCAATTGAGTTGTTTAAGGTTCCCGATTTTAATGTTTGGCTGGTCTTTCAGAAACAATTCAGGCCCGATAGTAATGCCAAGTCCTTCTTGCACCATGCTTGCGATCGTGGCACAGTCTTGAACCTCAAAACGAACCCGGGGTTTTATTTGGGCTTGGGAAAAGATTTCATCTACATGAGATCGATAAACTCCTTTAGGCATAATAAACGGTTCTTCTTTTAAATCCTGTACGTCGATTGCTTGCACTTTTTGGAAGCGATGCCCTTCAGGAAAGGCAACTACCATTTTATCTTGGATTAGCGGCAATACATGCAGATCCGTATTCACATTTTGTTGGACGACAATTCCGATATCGATCACTCCGATCTCAAACCACTCCATAATTTCATCATAAGTTCCTTCAAAAAAGATAAACTCAATGTTTGGATATTTTTTATGAAACTTGGAAATGATTTTGGGCAATATGCAAGAGGTCGCGCTAGCGAAACTTCCGATTCGTATAGTGCCGGCTTCAAGTTTTGATGCAAACGCGATTTCTTGTTTAAGTTTTTCCATCTGATTTAAGATTTCCCGGATATGAATCAGAGTTTTGTGGCCAACATCCGTAAGGATGAGACCTTTTTTGCGATCGCGAATCAAGAGAGTAATGCCCCATTCCGTCTCCAAACCGGCAATAGCATGACTTACTGCAGATTGTGTCATGTTAAGCATCTCGGCTGCTTTGGTAAAGCTGCCTAGTTCGATCACTTTGGAGAATATTTCAAATCTCGCAATGCTCATGAGTATATCCTCATATATTTGATTAATAACATTAATTTGATTCATGTTAACATGGGGAATATAATTTATGCAAGCAGTACATCTGATGCTGAACTATCCTGTCTTTGGAGGCAAATAATATGGCTCGAAAACTGTTTTCATCCATGGATCTAAAAGGTTTACACCTAAAAAATCGTATTGTCATGGCGCCAATGTGCCAGTATTCGGTTACTTCAAAAGATGGAATGCCAAGCGATTGGCACTATGTTCACTATCTCAGCCGCGCGATAGGCGGAGCGGGCCTCATTATCATGGAAATGACGGATATTGATCCCGACGGCCGAATAACCGATTTTGATCTTGGTTTGTGGTCCGACAAGCATATTCCGGCCTTCGCCAAAATTATCGACGGCGTACATGCTCATAACGGAAAGATCGGGATTCAGATCGCTCATGCCGGAAGGAAAACGGAAGACGCGGTGACTCCCATTGCTCCGTCCGCGATAAAATTCCCCGGATCACCTTATAAAATGCCGCACGCCCTATCAACTGAAGAGGTGCAAGACGTCATCCGAAAATTTGCCGATGCAGTCCGCCGCGCTATAAAAGCCGGTGTAGATACGATCGAGCTGCACGGAGCTCACGGCTACTTGATCCATCAATTCCAATCTCCTCTAACCAATAAACGAGAGGATATTTACGGCCAAGAACTTGCCCGTTTTGGCGTAGAAGTCATACAAGCGGTGAAAAAAGAGATGCCCCCGGATATGCCGCTCATCCTCCGCATCTCGGCAATTGAGTACGCCGATGGCGGATATGACATTGATCATGCCATTGAATTGTGCAAAGCCTACCGAACTGCAGGTGTCGATGTGTTTCATGTGAGTACAGGCGGAGAAGGTCCCGCCGGACAAAAAAAGCCGGGCAATTACCCGGGCTATCAAGTACCTTTTGCGCGTCAAATCCGCGAGGCTTTGAACGTACCCGTCATCGCAGTCGGTTTGCTGGAAGATCCTGAGCTGGCGGAAGCGGTTATAGACAGGGAAGAAGCGGATCTTGTCGCGATTGGCCGGGGCATGCTGCGTGATCCGTATTGGGCTGCGCATGCGGCTATAACGCTTCTCAATGATCCGGATCATATTCCGAAACCATACAGAGATGCGTATTAAAGCAGGAAAGGAGAAACAAACTTAAAATGTTAAAACGGCCGGAAAAAGACGAATATGATCCGTATTTTTCAATTTATATCAATCTTATATCCGAAGGCGATATCCGCCAATTTCTTCAACAACAGCGAAATCGGATAAACGACTTATTTGGCAGGCTTAACGAAGAAAAAGGCGAGCTGCGATATGCGCCCGGGAAGTGGAAATTGAAGGAAGTGCTCGCTCATATCAGTGATTCGGAACGAGTTATGAGTTACTGGTTGCTCAGCATCGCACGTGGAGATACGACAAAACTTTCGGGCTACGATCAGGATATGTTTGTAAACACAGGTTCCTTCAGCGACTGTACGTTTAAGGAGTTGATTGCAGATTTCCAAGCGGTCAGACAAGCGACAATCTCCCTTATGACCACGATTTCAGAGACGAATTGGTTAAGGACTGGCTATGTTGTCAATAAAGAAGTGACTGCACGAACCATGCTTTATGTAATTGCAGGACATGCGGAGCATCATTTGAATGCGATTAAGAATGCAGTTACGGTATCGGAAAAGGCTGTTTTGGAGGACAGCGTAGGTACAAGGCATCATGGAAGCGGCTGGCAGGATCATTTAAAATAGACCTATCTGCATCGATGGGAGGATTTTAGGTGAGCTTGAATGAACGTAATCGTAATAAACTGGAGAGCTTGATCCTGGAACATCAGTTTTCACATGCCTTACAGTACTTGATAGAGAATACGCTGCAAGGAATTAGATGTACAAAAGCCGGAACGGCCAACTATGATTCTCCTTGTGGCTCCAGAATCGGCGGAGATCCCGACCTTCCTTCTGAAATAGAATGGCCCTTGACGACTGACGGCATACCTATGACTTTTTTGCTTCAACTGAATTTGAAAGATTTGGCCAGGCATGACGAATCCTCGCTGCTTCCGGCTGGCGGTATGCTTTATTTTTTCGTGGGGATCGATGAGCCGGCTTATAATATTCAGCATCGCGTATTGTTTTTGCGTGAGGATCAGCTTGCTTCTGCCCAGCGCCGCTTATCTCCCGAAGTGACTGCTTTGGAAGAGCAGTTTTGCGGTTATCAGCTTGAAGCCAGGGCATCGCTTGAGCCACCGAATTATGCCTACGTCGATTATGACCGGATCGAGAACGAAACGTTCGGTTATGAAGATTACGAGGATTTGAGTTTTTCGATCAGTGACAGTCAGCGTGGCGAGGTTGCCCGATTGTTTGGTTACCCTACGAGCCAGCACGATGATTGCGAATATGAGGCGGCTTTAATGATATTGACAGGCGCAAACTACAGCTATGATAAAAATAAGGCGCTTCAACAAATAACCAATCATTTTGCGGGGGATGAGGAAAAAGCCAAGCAGGAAATTGGGGATACGCTAATGCTCCTTGAGATTGAATCGGATGACGATGTCGGATTTTTGTGGTGGGACGCCGGTGTGCTGCAATTTTTTATTCGCAAGGAAGATTTGCTGGCAGGGCGCTTTGACCGTACGTATTGCTCGCTCTATTCAAGCTGAAATATGGTGTCGAATTGTATAATTGATTCTTTGCGTTGACATGTTATAGTATAGAACTGGTAGTCCAAAAACAGCTATCAATTCAAATTAAAAGGAGCTGAGCATGGTGGCGGTAGAAGCTTATTTGAATTTTAATGGAAATTGTCGCGAGGCTGTACAATTTTACGCAGAGGTTTTTGGAACGGAACAACCCAAAATGATGACTTTCGGGGAAATGCCGCCTAATCCGGAATTTCCGCTTCCGGAAGCGGCGAAAAACCTGATTATGCACACCAGGATTTCTATTTTTGGAAGCACAGTGATGTTTTCCGACGTTTTTCCAGGCATGCCTTTTATGGTGGGCAACAATATAAGCCTGTCCATCGTGACTGAAGATGCCGACGCTCTGCAATCCGCTTTCGATAAGCTTAAAGAGGGAGGCAAAGTGGGCATGGAGCTTCAAGAAACGTTTTGGAGCAAACGCTACGGCAATTTGACGGACAAGTTCGGTGTTCAGTGGCAGTTCAATCTCGGATCGGGCGAGTGGTAATACAATCACAATATCAATGAGTTCCACTGCGATAACCTTGCTGCCCCGTCGGCGCAGGGTTATCGGCGTTTTTGCGCGTGTGGAAGCCGGGTTGTTCCGTTCCGCCGGATTGCCTGATGTCTTTGTTGGGAGTGAATACCCGTGGAAGCCAACCTTAAGAAACCGAGCGGATTGCTGCATACGAAATCCAGATCGGATAAATCGACGCTTGATTTATATTTGCCTACGCCGGAACTTGAGCTTTATGTCGAGCATTATTGGATCGTAAATTGGGATTTAAGAGGGCAGGAGCCTTACGTTTCGGAAAATTTGCCCCATCCTTCCGTACATTTGGTCATTGAGCGGGACCAGTCGCAGATCGTGGGGGTTATCAAAGAAAAATTTGCGAGACGGCTCGAAGATAAGGGCTTCGTGTTCGGGATCAAATTCAGGCCGGGGGCTTTCTACCCGTTCGTAAACAGCCCTGTTTACAAATTCACGGGACGTACAATGTCTGCGCATGAAGTTTTCGGGGCCGATTTTTCACCGTTTGAGGATGCCATTCGGGCGATGAATGACCAAGCCGGGATGGTTGAGCTAGCGGAAGCGTTCCTTCGCAAACGGTTGCCTGTGCATGACGAGACGGTTGCGCAAATGAAGTCGATTATAGACAGTATTATATCCGATAGAAAAATTACGGCCGTCGAAGACGTTGCGGACCGGTTCCAAATTTCAACGCGAATGCTGCAGAGGCTGTTCAGAAAATACGTCGGCGTCAGTCTCAAATGGGTCATTCAACGCTACCGGCTCCTTGAGGTAGCCGACCAATTGGCGAACGGCCCCCCTCAGAGCTGGCCGGAGCTCGCCATCGAGCTGGGGTACTACGACCAGAGCCATTTTATAAAAGATTTTAAAGGGATCGTCGGGCTTTCTCCCGAGGAATATGTCAGGAAAAACAGCGCTAATAGCGACCGCCAGCCTGCTTCCGACCGTTAATTTCTCATCGCTTTTGCCAGTTGGGCCAGCTTGTTCATCGTATTCCAGTTGCGCGTTGTCGATGTACTGCCCAGCTTCTGCAATTGCTTCGCCAGTTTGGAGTCCAGTATGCTGCGCCGGAACAAGAAATAAATTTCGCGTCCGTGAATGCAGTATTCGTCGTCATCGCGCTCGCTGGCGGCCAAGGAATCGACCGCCTTTTGCGGCGGAGCATCGGTAAACGCGGAAACGTGGATGCTTTCTTTTTCCGCCAGAACGAGATCCGCATAAGGGCAGTCCGCGATGATTCGGTCCAGTTCTTCTGCGGTTCTTAAAACAACGGTGCTCGAAATCCCGAAAGCCCCTTGGATTCCTTCCTCAATCCGCCGGCGCAGCTGCTCGGGGCTGTCCGGCGATTCGAACAGGACGTTGCCGCTTTGAATATACGTCTGCACCCGGTCAAGACCAATCGCTTCCAATGCGCTTTTCAGCTCGGTCATCTTGATCTTGTTATGTCCGCTCACGTTAATAGCCCGCAGCAGCGCGATATAAATTGTCATTCCGGCATCTTCCTCCATTGCTTTTTATAAATAAGGCTCTTGGCCGTTATCCATCCAATTTTCGAGCGTAGGGCTATAGATTCCGGTCGGCCGCAGCCCCGCTTGACGCATAAGCACGGTCATTTGCCCGCGATGATGCATTTCATGCTGGACCAGCAGATGCAACGATTTTGCGTTGGACCATATTTCGCCGTGCGCGTCGTGCGTGATCAGCAAATCCTCGTCGCTCCATTGGGTTTCTACCGCATGAAGCAGCGCTACCGGTGAGAACATCCATTAAGCGTCCGGTTGCTTCCGTCTCGACCTTCCATTCGGCGGCAAATGCGCTAATCGTATGATACATTTGTTTTTCCTCCTTGAAAAGCTTTTTATGAGGCCATCGTCGATTATTAATGTACATAAGAACAGCCGGGTCTGTATTGTAAAAAAGCGACAAGCCATTTGTCGCGGCAATGGGGCCCAGTGACAAGTATAGCGGTAATATCTTTGGAATGATCTTTATGGAATCCGTGTTTGGCCACCGTATTTTTATACAAATGCAAAAATAATAATTCAAACTGGCTAAGTGCCAGCAGTTCATAGCCATCCTCTTGCCCATGTATAACGACTTTATTTTTATGTGGATGTTGATTTTACCGGCATCGTTCGATCAGATTCTTAAATGTTTTGTAGCGTTTGTGAAAGTAAATCGATATAGATGGGTAAAAGTGATGGAGCATTAGCGGCAAAGAAAATTGAAGCATTGCATTGCCGCAGATTTTTTGCGGCATTTACATCGGCAGCGAAGGGCGGAGAGCAGTAAAAGATTGCCTTGACTTTTCACGAGCCAAGCGCTATCTTAAAAGTGAATTTAAATTCACTAATGAGCAGGTGATGGTAACGGCGTTTCCCAACAGGCAAGGAATTTATTTTTTTCTCTTAAAAATGAATTTAAATTCACTATTAAAAAAGGAAAGCGGTGCTTGCCCCATGCAATTGGAATCGATCGATGTATTCAGCCCTGATTTTAAAAAGAACCCTTACCCGACCTACGCTTATTTGCGCGAGAACGCTCCCGTATGGCGCATTGCACTGCCGGACGGCCAGGGGGTGTGGCTCGTAACTCGGTATGCCGATGCGTTGTCCGTACTGAAGGACGGCCGATTCGTCAAAGACGTGCGGAACGCGATGACGCCGGAAGAACGGGAGCAAATACCGCCCAAACCGGAAGTGCTGGAGGCGTTCTCGCAAAACATGCTGGATCTGGATGCGCCGGATCATACGCGGCTCAAGCAGCTCGTTCACAAAGCTTTTACTCCCCGGATGATCGAGCAGCTGCGCGACCGTGTGCAGCGTCTTGCCGACGAGCTGCTGGACGCTGTGGAAGGCGAGGGGACGATGGACTTGATTGCCTCTTACGCCTACCAGCTGCCGATCACGGTGATCGTAGAGCTGCTCGGCATTCCGTATGAGGACCGCAACATGTTCCGGGCGTGGTCGGATGATCTGGTGGCCGGTTCCGAAATCGTCGAACCGGATGAAAGGCAGCTGGCCGTATCGGCCGCATTGGCCGATTACTTGCGCAGCCTGTTCGCCCTCCGTCGCAGCGATCCGCGGGACGATCTCATTTCGGCGCTTGTCGCGGTAGAGGAAGCGGGGGAGAAGCTGAATGAAAGCGAGCTGCTGGCGATGATCGTCCTTCTGCTCATTGCCGGCCACGAAACGACCGTCAATCTTCTCGGCAACGGTATGCTTGCGCTGCTGCAGCATCCCGAACAGCTGCGAATGCTGGCGGAAAATCCGGCCTTACTACCGAATGCGATCGAGGAGCTGCTGCGGTATACGAGCCCGGTGGAAATGACGACTCCCCGTTTTGCGGGCGAGGATGTGGAGCTGTGCGGCGCGGTTATTCCGCGCGGAGAGACGGTGCTCGTCGTGCTCGCATCCGCCAACCGCGATACGGAGCAGTTCGCTGACCCCGAGCGGCTGGACATTACGCGCCGGGACATACGCCACTTGGCGTTCGGCCAAGGCATTCACTTTTGCCTGGGCGCGCCGCTGGCCAGGCTGGAAGGGCAGATCGGCATCGCCACGCTGCTCCGCCGGCTGCCCGGGCTGCGGCTGGCCGTTCCAGCCGAGGAGTTGGCGTGGCGCCCGCATCTCATATTAAGGGGGCTGGAGAAGCTGCCCGTCCTGTTTTAACCGCATGTTGAAGGCGCTAATGCCCGACCCGACAGCTGAACAATCCGCAGCCGAACGATACGTTGGGGGCCACCCCGCGTCAGAGGCGGTAGCCACAATCTGCCTGGCTGCGCGAAGAAAACCTGCAAAAATACATGAATTTGCGTCCTAGATCGCTGGCCACGCTGAATTCCTGCAAAAGTGCAGGCTTTTCAGCGGAGACATGGGCTCAGGTTCACTTTCAGCGAAAATACCTGCACTTTCGCAGGTTTTTCGCCAAAACGAACCGATTTCCAAGGAAAAACCTGCACTTTTGCAGGTTTTTCCCTTGCCAAGCCGCTTCCTACCAAGCTGCTCCTTGCCAAGCTGCTCCTTGCCAAGCTGCTCCTTGCCAAGCTGCTCCCTGCCAAGCCGCTCCTGCCAAGCCGCTTCCTACCAAGCTGCTCCCTGCCAAGCCGCTCCCTGCCAAGCCGCTCCCTGCCAAGCCGTTTCCTGCCCAGTTGCTTCCTCCCAAGCTGCTTCCTGCCCAGCTGCTTCCTGTTCGGTAGCTTCCTGCCCAGCCGCATCCTGTCCAACTGCTCCCTGCCAAGCTGCTTCCTACCACTGCCCAGTTACGCAGTTCCTCGACCTGCGCCGGGAGAGGCGCGCGCCCCGCTGGTTCCCCCGCCCTAACAAATTGCCGTGACTTTCTTGGGCTGCTTGGGCCGCCGAACGATATGTTCGGCTTTTTTTATTTTTTTCGCTACGATTCGACAATTTGTAGAGAAATTTGTGAGAAGTATTTGGTATAGTTAGTATATCGGGACCGTAAAAATATACAATGAAAACAATTGTGTTGACAGCAACAGTCGGATATGGTTCGCTATACTATGAAAATGACCCATTTTTCGATAAAATCATACAAAATTATACAATATTCATATAGTTCGTTAGGGGGTGAGCGTTGCGAAAAAGAGCGTTGTTTTTTACATGAGCATCATACTATCCGTTTGCGTGCTTACGGCCTGCCAGAGACCGGACCCGTCCGTGCAAGACTCTGACGCCGCCTCCGGCGCGGCTGTGCAGTCCAGGCAGCATTACGGGGACGACCTGCAGATGCAAGCAAAGCGGCAGGCTTTGCAGCAATTTATCGTCTCCGGGCTTTCCGGCCGGTTCGGCGTGTTTACGAATTACCGCGATACCGGCCAGAGCGGGGAGGCGGCTTCCGGGCACGAGGTGTTAAGCGAGTCGGCCGGTCTGCTGATGCGCTACTACGCGCTCACCGGGCAGCAGGATGCCTTTGATCGGGAATGGGAGCGCGCCAAGCAAACTTTTGACCTCAAGACCGGGTTCAGCTACCGTTACAGTCCCGCGCTGCAAAAGCGGTATACGGTCAACGCGGCGGTGGATGATTTGCGGATCATCCGGGCGCTGGACGAAGCCGGGGAGGCGTTCAATAGCGACCGGTATAAGAGCGAAGCCCAAACTTATGGCAGCCGTTTTTACGAGCATAATGTGAAAGACGGCAGCCTGTATGATTTTTACGACGAAGCTTACGGAACGACCAACGCGTTTGTTACGCTGTGTTATGTCGATTTCAGGGCGCTGCAAAAGCTCCCGCTTTCCCCGAAGCAGGGGCAAAAGCTTACGGCTAACATGCGGCAAATCGTGCAGGGCGGCTATTTGTCCGATTCGTTCCCGTTTTATGAAACGCGGTATCAATACGATAAGAAAGCGTATAGCTCCGAAAATATCAACACGGTGGAATCGCTGCTGACGATTTTGGAGCTGGCGGAAGTTCGCGAGCAGAAGCCGGCGAGCATTCGCTATTTGAAAGAAAAAGTGAAGCAGGGCGCATTGTTCGGGCAGTACACGCGTGACGGCAAGCCGCTGAACGAAGTTCAGTCGACAGCCATTTACGCCATAGCGGCGATGATCGGCTCACGGATTGGGGATCAGGAGTTATACGGGGACAGCATCCGCAAAATGAACCAATTTCAAATTGCCGATGCAAGCAGTCCGCTGAACGGAGGGTTCGGCGATACCGCCGCGCAGCAAGCGTATTCTTTTGATAATTTGATGGCACTGCTCGCATATGCGTACTAATTGGCTAACGATGAATGAAGACGGAAGGAAGGCGCAGAGCATGGCAGGCGATAAAGCCAAACATTACGTTCAGCGGGCATTTGCCGCGTTCAGCCATTACATATCTCCGGCTTTTTTGGCGGCGGCCGGCGTTTTGCTGGTTACGGCGATTGCGCTGTACGTGCCGCCCTATATCGGAATGGCGGATAACGGGGATTATTTCCGTATTTTGTACAGCAACGGTCTGTACTTTAATGCACCCGACTACAACAGCCAGTACTTGGGCTACTTTGTCAAAGAGTACGGCATATTTCAATACTACAACGAGAACGGCTCCACGTTGTTCTCCTCGCAATCGCTGTTTATCAAGCTCGCCATTTGGCTGAACGGGCTGTTTGTCCATGGACAGGTGTTTGATATTCGTGTTCAGTCGGTCATTTTCACCGCGCTGTATACGATCGGGATTTATTTGCTGGTGGAAAGTCTGACGTGGCGAATTCCCCGGAAATTCGGTTATCCGATTGCGCTGCTCGCTGTTTTTATGTTTGGCGATACGGCATACACGGCTTACTTCAATTCGTTTTTCAGCGAAAGCGTCGTTTTGGTGACGATGGTGTTTATGTTTGCATCGGCACTGCTGCTTTACCGGAAACGGTACAACGATTACGTCATGCTGGCCGTGTTCGCGGTCAGCGCCCTGCTGCTGACGACCAGCAAACAGCAAAATGCACCCGTTGGCGTCATCGTCGCCATTGTCGGCGTCTTTCTCGTGTTCATCGGCAAAACAAGAACGTTTCGCGCGCTGGCGGCTTCCTCGCTGGTTGTTTTGCTGCTGGCGGGAACGGCTGCTTACGTATGGATTCCGAAAGAGTTTGTCAACATCAACAAATACCATGCGATGGCCCGGGGGGTGCTCATGGAATCCGCCGATCCGGAAGCGGCGCTGGAGTCGCTCGGCATGGACAAGCAGTACGCACTGTTGAAGGGGACCATTTATTACGAGCCCTACTCGACGGTAGATGTCAATTCCGAATTGCTGGACAAAAATTTTTACAGCCGGTACGGCTTCGGCTCGATTCTGGTTTACTACATGAGCCATCCCGACCAAGCCGGCAAAATGCTGGAATTGGCCGCCAAAAATGCGTTTACGATTCGCCCGGCGGCTATGGGCAATTATGAAAAGTCGGTCGGTAAGCCCTTCGGAGCGCAAACCGCGTTTTTCTCGGGATACAGCACGATCAAAGAGGCGCTTTCCCCGAAAACGTTCGGCTTCATCGTCATCTGGACGATTCTCGTTGTCGGCTTGTACACGCCGTCCTTTATTTCCGCCGTTAGAGCGAGGCGGTTCAGAGCGGCGCTGCGGCTGCCGCTCGTCGTCACGATGATACTTTTCGGCTTATCGGGCATCGCTGTTTCGATTGTCGGGGCCGGGGACGCCGATTTGGCGAAGCACGAATTTTTGTTTACGGCGGCTTTCGATTTCGTTACTTTTTTAACGGTCGCCGATGCGATCAGACGGCGCTTGTGGCAAAGCGAACAAGAAGCGGAGCCTGAAGACGCTGTCGCCGAAGCTCGCAGAAACGTTGACAAAAGTGGAGGCGGGCATGCGTATGCGAACCCTTTTTAAGACACTGATCCTGGCCGTCTGCATGCTGCTCGCGCTTCCCTTTTCCTATGTCCATGCGTCCGGGCGGGAGCCTGTCCACGTCCTGCTCGTCTATGACAGCTTGGCCAAAGAATCGCCCAGAGAAGGCAATATCGAATCGCTCCAGCGGCTGCTGGCGCCCTTCGGCGCAAAAGTTGCGCTCACAACTTTCGACAGCTACAGCCAAGGGACTATGAGGCAGTTCGCCAAAGTGATCGAGGTCCGCAATGCGGCCGATTTGGCCGTTGCGAACGAGGCTTACGCGCACGACTTGGAGGCCTACGAAGGCGGCTTATTGCATATTGGAGCGGACGCCCCCTCGAAGCTGCAGCAAGAGCTGGGCCTTCAGACGAAGACGACGGGCCGGGATATGGTCCGGCTGGCCGCCGGCCAGTTCTCGCAATCGTCGATCGCCGTGCACAATATGCCTTATATCGTAAGGAGCTCAGGCGCCACGTACGGTGCAGTTACGTCGGAAAGCGGCGATTGGTCAGCGCCCTTTGCGGTCAGCGCCGGCCGTTTGGCCTATGCGCCTTATTTCGAGCAGGGCAACCTGAGCGAGCTGGCGCTGGCCTCCTTGCTCAGGGACTGGCTGGGGGTTAGCGGGGAGAGTCATACTTACCTCGTATTCAAGGCGATTTCTCCGTTCTCCAATCTCGATCTATTGGTGAAGCTAGCCGATAAGCTGTACGATGCCGGCATTCCTTTTGTCGTCAGCGCAAGTCCTGTATTTGCGAATACGGACTACCCGGCCATGCAGCGCTATCTGGAGACGCTGAAATATGTGCAGTCCAGAAACGGCAGTATTTTGGTGAACGCGCCTGTCGTGGCCCAGGCGATCAATCAGGACGATCCCGAGCTGAAAGCGAAGATGGCGGCTTTCGTGGACCGGCTGGCCGAGTACGGAGTTGCCCCGCTGGGTATGGGCGCGGAGTTGTATTGGTCGTATGACCGGCAGTATGCGGCGGCTGGAACCGGTTTTTTCGATTCCGCCGTGCTGTTTCCGAGCGTTCGGCCGCTTTACAAGGCGCAAACGAACGAATCTCAGCCGTTCGCGTCCTCAATGTACAGCGTGGGGCCCGGTTTTTTGCAGCAGTTTGACCGCAAAGGCAAAGCCGTGCAATCCTTGCCGATGGATACGGCGGTCACGATGGATTTCTTCGAGAATGAGGCGCAGCTCGATGAGGCCGTCCGGACGCTCTCCGGCAGTTGGATTACGTTTGCCGATTATAAGGACGGCGCTCATGCGGTACATACGGACGCTCATTCGATTGCTTCGCGCGGCAGCGTACTGCTGCTTGACGGAAAAAGCCTGGATCTGAACGGCACTTTGCAGGAAATCAGTCCGAAGTACGCTTACACGGAAGCACAGAAACAAAGTTTAACGACGCTGTTTAATGTGCAAAATAATGTGTTTATGGTCATTATTTTGGCGACGCTTCTTATTTTCGGATTCTTTTTCACGATCGGGTCGCGGCTGTACAAACGTAAATTTTTCAAATAGGAGACGTTATGACTATTGCCGACATTTTAATGCTGATTGCAGTTACGTGTATTTGGTCGCTGCTGCTTGTGAACGTCGCCCTTATTATCGCCGGTTACTTGTACTATATGCAGAACGAGAACGAAGCCGCGCCGGACATTGAAGGAGAGGCGCCGTTCGTCTCGATTTTGGTGCCCGCCCACAACGAGGCCAAAGTGATCGGCCAGACGGTTGAGGCGCTGCTGGCGCTCGATTATCCGCACGACCGGTATGAAATTATCGTCATCAACGACAATTCTTCCGACAACAGCAGCACCCTGCTCGGGAATTTGCAGGCGGGTTATCCGGATCGCAATTTGCATGTCATCAACACGGACGCGTTAACGGGAGGCAAAGGCAAATCCAACGCCCTGAACATCGGGTTCGCGCGAAGCAAAGGCGAGCTGATCGCCATTTACGATGCCGACAATACGCCGGAGCGAAAGGCGCTGCGTTACCTTGTCGCCGAGATTACGCGCGACCGCTCGCTCGGTGCGGTAATCGGCAAGTTCCGTACCCGCAACCGCAATGCAAGCCTGCTGACGCGGTTTATTAATATAGAGACGCTGTCGTTTCAATGGATGGCGCAAGCCGGGCGGTGGAAGCTGTTCAAACTGTGCACCATTCCGGGCACCAATTTTATTATGAGGCGTCACATCGTGGAAAGCATCGGCGGCTGGGACATTAACGCGCTGGCCGAGGATACCGAAATCAGCTTTCAAATTTATTTGCTCGGCTACCGGATCAAATTTCAGCCGAAAGCCGTTACCTGGGAGCAGGAGCCGCAAACGGTCAAGGTGTGGTTCAGGCAGCGGACGCGCTGGGTAAAAGGCAATGTTTATGTGCTTGTGAAAAATACCCGGCTGCTGTTCAAACGCTCGGCGAAGAACATCCGCTTCGATATCATTTATTTTTTATCGATCTATTTTTTGATGCTTACTTCGCTGGTCATGTCCGATCTGCTGCTGATTCTTCATGCATTAGGCTACGTGTATACGACGATCGCCGGTTTCAGCTCGTTTTTATGGATGCTGGCCATTCTGCTTTTTATCGTTGGCACTTATATGACATTAACGACGGAAAAGGGGGAAATGCGGTTTTCCAACGTGTGGATCATCATGCTCATGTACGTTACCTATTGTCAAATGTGGATGGTTGTCGCGGCATACGGCTTGATCACGTTTTTCAAAGAGCGGTTGTTGAAACGGGAATTCAAATGGTACAAAACCGAACGTTATTAAGGAGGGACAGAAGACACGTGAACAAACGAGTGATCGTCGCATGGATGGCCTGCTTGTCATTGCTTTTCTCACAGCTCCCCGGGGCTTCGGCCGAAGAAGCGGGGGCGGCGAATCCGACCGGCTACGTCATGTCTTTAACGGATACGAACACCTCCTTGTCGGGGTTGATGTCATCCAAGCAAGTGTATTTTCAAATACCCGACTATTGGAATGTCGACGGCGTGACGGTGAATCTGGATTACAAAGCATCTCCTTTAACGAAAAACGACCGCTCAAGCGTTACACTGGTGATGAACGGAACTCATTTTTATTCGTTCAGACCTGCGGTCAGCGACGATCCCAAGCAGCGTCTGACGGTTACAGTGCCCAAGGAGCTGGTGATCAAAGGCACGAATACGCTGTCCATCGAAGGCTCGATTCAGACGCTGAATGAGGTCATGGCCTGTACGCCGGATCAGTCGCAAGACAATTGGCTCCAGCTTTACAGCACTTCCAGCGTCGATGTGCAGCATACGAAAGCGCCGCTTACCGGAAGCATCAGCGATTTTAACCGGCATTTTACCGGGATGGACACCGTGAATCAGGGTCAAAATGCGGTTGCGGTGCCGGAGCGCAGCAACCAGACCGAATTGGAAGCGGCGGTGTACGCGCTGTCCGGCTATGCCAAAGCAAACGGCGTGAAAGACAAAACGATCCCGCTGCTTACATACACCGCGGATAATTTGAAAGATAAGACGGCTGTCGTGGCCGTAGCTTTGTATGACAACTTGCCGGGCGATATCAAAAGCTTGCTCGGTTCCCGGGATTTGAGCAAACAGGCGCTGATTCAACTGGTGAACAAGGATACGCAGCCGACGCTCGTCATCACGTCCCAGGACCCCGCTTTATTGGTTAAAGCCGGGCGTTTGGCGGCCAATCAGACGTTGATGGGACAATTGAACGGCGACGCCAAAGTGGTGGATGCCGAAACGGATGTGTCAACGCCTCCGGTAAGCATCAGCAAAAACGTGCCGCTATCTGCCGGCGGGGACGAATTGAAGGGGCCGATGCACCAGGAGAAAACGTACTTCGTGCCGATGCCGGCCAACCGGGCTATTGCGGACGCCAGCAAAATCAGCCTCGATTTCCGCTATGCGCAAAATCTCGATTTTGACCGCTCCATGGTGACCGTTCTCGTCAATAATACACCGATCGGCAGCAAAAAATTAACGAAAGAGCTGGCCAATAACGACACGCTGACGCTGACGATTCCGCAAAATCTCGATATTGCCGGCAACTTTTCCGTCACGGCCGCATTTGACCTGGAGCTGAAAAACGCTCCCTGCACGCAGAACCAAGACCAAATGCCGTGGGCATTCGTCTCCAAAGATTCGCTGCTGCAGCTGAACATGAAAGACAGAACCGATTTGCTGTTCAACAATTATCCGTATCCGTTCCTGCGCGACGGCATTTACAACCAGGTTGCGGTCGTGCTGCCGGAGCAGCTTGATGGGTACACGTACCGGACCATATCCAATCTGTTCAACCTGCTGGGACGGTACGCGGAAGGCAATACGGGCGAAGTCCGGTTTTTCGCAGACAGCGCCGCGCCGGCCGATTTGCAGGACCGCAACATTATTGCGATCGGGACGTATCAGAACAACAAGCTGATCCGCGACAATAACGGCAAGCTTTATTTCCGGTATAGTCCGGACGGCAGCGGCATTGTATCCAACGAAAAAATAAGCATTGATGCCGGTTACGGCAAGCGGATCGGCACGCTGCAGCTTATCGATTCGCCCTTGAAAAGCGGGCACGGCTTGCTGGCTGTCACAGGCGCCGGCTCCGAGTATTACTACCTGGCTTCCAAATCGATCGCCAGCGAAAGCACGATGTGGAAAGTATACGGGGACGGCGTCATTGCGGACAAGGACGGCAATATCAACGCGTACCGCTTCAAAAAGCAGGCGGGCCAGCAGCAATCCACGCTCGTGAGCGACGTGCTCGCGCGGACCGATGTGCTCGGATTTATGGCCGCGGCCGTGCTGACCATGGTTCTGGTCCTGATGTCGCTGATTCTCATGATTCGCAAATACCGGAAGAAACGGAGGGAGAGCGATGAAACGCAATCAAAGTAGCCTGCTGTCGGACGGCGCCTTCCTGCTGCTGTTCGTGCTCTGTTTTATCAGCATTGTGTTCACGTCCGGCGATCCCAATCGTTACATCCAAAACATCATATTCCTGAACGTAGCCTTCCTTATTGCGGTCGTCACTTACTTTACGACGGTGACGACGGGGCTGATTTTGAATATCGTCTTTATTTTCGGCTACGGTACGTTTATTTTGTACCAAAGCGTCGTTCAAGGCGCTCTTGTCGGGGGACAGAGCTATTTTTGGCTCGTCATCACTCCGGCGTTCACCGTCGTGACGTGGATGCTGACACTGGCGAACAAGCAGTTGCAAAGCGAAAACGATCAGCTGCAAAAAACGAACGCGCGGCTCGCAACCATGGATGAAAACACAAATTTGAAAAACAGCCGCTCGTTTCAAAATGACGCCGCTATTTTCATGGCGCTGTCGGTCCGCTACAAAATCCCGCTGACGCTGCTCGTCATCAACGTGAAGTACTGGGACGAATTGCGGCGACTGATCAGCGAAGAGCAGATGACGGAGGCGATCCGGGACGTATCGAGGCTGAGCCAGACGAGCATCCGTACGAACGACTCCTTATACTTGTTCGACAAGGAGAACCCGACCTGGGGCATGCTGCTCTTCACGGACCGGGAAGGAGCGTCGGTCGTCATCGACCGGTTGAAGCAAAATGTAACAACGTTTAATAACGTTGATTTTGCCGACAAATACAAGGTCGAACTGAACCTGAAGATCGGGGCTGTAGAATACACTCCGGAGGAAATTCCAACGCCGCTTGATTTTATCGTACAGGCGAGACGAAGGCTTGAGTACGACGTGTAGGGTGGTGGGCGCAGAGGCGGGTGCGTGTGTGAGTAAGGGCGCGGTGCGAGTGTAGGTGCGGCGTGAGCTAGAGCGCGGGGGCAAAGTGTGAGTGCGGCGCGGGCACGGGCGCAGGTGCGGGTGCGATGCCGCTGAACTGGTGACGTGCCACCCACCATCGGTGTCTACGCCAGTACGCCGGTGTTCAGCAGCTCCAAGTGCGCACTAACGCCCGTGCCTGTGAGCGCGGGCACGAGCGCGATGCCGCCGAAACGAATGCAAAAACGCCGGAGACGATGACGTCTCCGGCGTTTTTGTGGTGCCCGGCTTGGCAGCGAGAGCAAAAGCCTGCAAAAGTGCAGGCTTTTACAGCGGCCGAAGCCGGAATGGAGGCAAAGCCTGCAAAAGTACAGGAATTTCCGCTCATGACGGGCCTGAGCCCGAATTTTAGCGGGAAAGCCTGCACATTTGCAGGAATTTTTGAAGGAAAGGGGCATCAACGGGCAAAAAGATGCACTTTTGCAGGTTTTTTGCACTGGTGCTGGCGCTAGTAAGGTTGATGCCAGCGCCACCGTCCGCGGTTCCTTCGCCAGCGCCCTTACCCCGCGCGGCCGCGGTGGGTGCCAATTAGTAAGCGAGTGCGAACAGGCCGTGGATGTGGGACAGGTAGCGGATGTTGCTCGCTTCCTTCATCAGTGTGGCCGGCAAGCCTTTGAGCTGCGTGGCGTTGCCGCCGATTGTGCCGATGCCGTCTTTGCGGCCAAGGCTGCCCAGCGTTCCGGAGAATACCGGCACGAATTTGTCCATAACGCCGCCCTTGAACAGGACGGACAGGTTGTAGCCGACGGTTTCACCCATCTGCCAAGCAAGCTGCGCTGTCGGCGGATAAGGACGGTCGCCGCCTTCAGGGAATACAACCGCGCAGTCGCCTGCGAGGAATACATCCGAATGCGAAGTCGATTGCAGCGTCGGTGTAACCGTCGCGCGGCCGCGGTCTTCGGCAAGGCCGCTGCTGCCGACAACCGGATTGCCTTTTACGCCGCCTGTCCAAATAATCGTGCTGGACTCGATCGTGCGGCCGTCTTTCAGCGATACCGCCGTTTTTGTCGCTTCCGTAATGGCAACGCCTGTGATGAAGTTCACGCCGCGTTTCTCGAGGCTCGTTACCGCGCGCTCGATCAGCACTTTCGGGAATATCGGCAGAATGGAAGGACCGGCTTCTACGCAGTACAGCGCAATGTCGTTAAAGTCGATGCCTTTGCTGCGGCAAACTTCAGGAAGTTTGTCGGCGAATTCGCCGACAAGCTCGACGCCGGTCAAGCCGCCGCCGCCGACAACGATCGTCGCATCGGCTTTATTGCCGGATTTTTTGTAAGCGTCCAGACGGGCTTCGACATGCTCGCGAATGCGTTTGGCGTCGGCGGCCGATTTCAGGACGAGGCTGTTTTCTTCCAGTCCCGGAATGCCGAAGTAGTTCGTTTCGCTGCCGAGCGAGACGATAAGCGCATCGTAGCTGTGTACGGCGCCGCTTTCGAGAACGACACGCTTGTCGTTCGGTTTGATTTCTTTAACTCCATCAACAACAATGTTTATATTTTTGTCGCCCAGCAGCTTGCTGAGAGGAAGCGCAACCGCTTGCTCTTCAATTGTGCCTCCTGCAAGACGATGCAGTTCGGTAATAATTTGGTGAGTCGGAAAACGGTTAACAATCGTAATGTTCGCTTCCGCTGCCGACAAATATTTGCGTGCCGTTAAAGCCGTAAGAACTCCGCCATAACCGGCGCCCAGAATCAAAACTTGTTTCGACATGTCCATCCTCCATTATTTGTCAACGAATCCGTTGGTATCAGTTTGCGGTTTTGCGCTCAGCCAGCACGTTCAGGAAAGCTTGAGCAAAACGAAGCGTTTTTTGCACTTCGGGATCTTTCATCATTTTGAGAATAGCGAACAGGCCGACGGTGGAGCTTGCTTCGGCTTTCGAGCGTTCGCCGGCTTCGATAGCCGCTTGCGCGATATCTTTGGCTTTCTCTTGTACCGGTTTGACGAATTCGCCGATTCCTTGCGCAAAATCGTTGATCAGCACTTTATCCGTCGCGATATTTTGGGCAAAATCGTAAGCTTTGGTCATCAGCGTTACCATTTCGGCCAATTTAGGCAGGTTTTCCACCAATACGGTCAAAGATTGCTGAACCTCCGGCTTCAATAACTGATCCAGTACGTCGAGCGATTTTTTTTCTTCCGCGAGGCTTACAGCTACCTCTTGTTGAGCTGTTTGTGACATAAGAAAACGTCCTCCTTTGCGTAAAATTAAAATGTAGGTTGCTGTTTCGATTGTGTTAACCAACCACTCAACGAAAGCCGCATGTCCAGAGGATTGTAACATTTTTCACATATGAGACGGCAAGAATGCCGTTCTTTTTTGAAGGGCATCACAGCTTATTCTCGGTGAATAAATGAAGCGACAACGAACATGGTGTAATCGTCTTTCAACCATCTCTGTTTATTTTACACCTTTTGCGCCTAGAATTAAAATAAATTTTTTTTCTTGTCGAATTAGCGCGGCCGCGAACGTGAAAAATCCCCTCCTGAAAAAGATCATGGAGGGGATTTCCGCAAATTGTATAAATGCGATTAAATGATTCCATGCGCGAGCATGGCGTCCGCAACCTTGATAAATCCGGCAATGTTGGCGCCTACTACGAGATTGCCCGGGTGGCCGTATTCCTCTGCAGCGTTGACGGCATTTCGATAAATATTTTTCATAATATCATGGAGCTTGTCGTCAACTTCATGGAATCTCCACGAGTACCTCATGCTATTTTGCGACATTTCCAGCGCAGACACCGCTACGCCTCCCGCATTTGCGGCTTTGGCGGGACCGAACAGCACGTTCGCCTTCAAGAAGACGTCGATAGCTTCCAAGGTGGAAGGCATGTTGGCGCCTTCTCCGACCGCTTTAACGCCGCCATTCACCAGCAAAGCTGCCGACGTTTCGTCAATTTCATTTTGCGTGGCGCACGGAAGCGCGATATCGCACGGGATCGTCCAAATGTTGCGGCAGCCTTCTACATAAATCGCGTTCGGGTGCTCTTTGACGTACTCGCTGATGCGCACTCTCTCGACTTCCTTCAGTCTCCGAACCGTCTCAAGCTGAATCCCGTCTTTATCATAAATATAGCCGTTGGAATCGCTGCAAGCTACGACTTTCGCTCCCAGTTCGGCAGCCTTTTGCATCGCGTAAATAGCCACGTTTCCTGAGCCGGAAACGACAACGGTGCTGCCTTCGAAGCTCAATCCTTTAGATTTCAGCATTTCATTGACGAAATAAACGGCTCCGTAACCTGTAGCTTCCGTGCGAGCAAGGCTGCCGCCGTAAACGATGCCTTTACCGGTCAATACGCCGGCTTCATAGTTGCCGCGGATTCGTTTGTACTGGCCGAACATGTATCCGACTTCTCTGGCTCCTACGCCGATATCTCCGGCAGGCACATCTGTGTCGGGGCCGATATATTTGTACAATTCGGTCATAAAGCTTTGGGTAAACCGCATGATTTCCCCTTCGGATTTCCCTTTCGGATCAAAGTCGGATCCGCCCTTGCCGCCGCCGATCGGCTGGCCTGTAAGAGAGTTCTTGAAGATTTGCTCGAATCCGAGAAATTTGATAATGCTGGCATTCACGGAAGGATGGAACCGCAGTCCGCCTTTGAACGGGCCGATAGCGCTGTTAAATTGTACGCGGAATCCGCGATTCACTCTGACCGTACCCTGGTCGTCTACCCAAGGCACTCTGAAGGAAACCAACCGTTCCGGTTCGACGATCCGTTCCAGAATGCCGTTTTGTCTATACTTCGGATGTTTGGCAATGACAGGGACTAACGACTCGAGAATTTCCTTTACCGCTTGATGAAACTCACTTTCGTGAGGATTGCGTTTCACAACGGATTCGTACACTTCCTGCACATAATTTTTTGCGCTTACTTCTTCGTTGACCATAGTTTGAAGATTACTCAATGTGTTCTACCGCCTTCATTCGTTATTGTTCTGCATCCATCCAAAAAGAGGATATTCACCTTATTTATTTTTACATAATCCGCCAAAAGCTTCAATAATTATTTACAAGGCGTGTTAGGTTTATCGAATAGGAAGCGAAAAGAAGACTTGAGCGTGCCGGAGGGATAATCCTGAAATAGCGGGGGCATTGCCCCATTCCTTTTGCTCTGCAATGACATATCATAATCCAACCGAGCTAAATGGAGATGAAAATATGGCAAGCAGCAGTTCGCGAATAGACATCCTGATTCCGGCGATCGAAAAAGATTTGGCGACCCTCCCCTATGTCATCGATGCCGCAAGAAAACATGTGAAGCATCCGATCGGAAGCATCCTCATCGTAGCTCCCAAAAGCAAAAAATTGATGAAACTGTGCCGCGATAAACAGTGCAAATTCGTCGACGAAAATACAGTTCTCCCGATTACCAAAAATCATATCCGCTACCGCTCCGCCAAATGGGACCGCTCCGGCTGGCTGTACCAGCAGCTCCTGAAGCTGGGCGGCGATTCCGTCTGCCGATCGGACGCTTATCTGGTTATCGACGCCGATACGGTGTTCATCCGCCCGCACGTTTTCAAATCGGGCGGCAAGACGGTGTTCTTTTGCAGAAACTGGAGCCAGAATGAATATTTTAATACGTATCGCAAGTTGTTGAAAAAAAAGCCCCTCTCCCCCAGGTCCTTCGTCACCCATTACATGTTGTTTGAGAAAGCGAAGCTCGCCAGGTTGAAAAAAGCGATCGAAGCGAAGCATAATACGCGCTGGTACTCCGCGATTTTGCGGAACATAGACAAAACGAAGCAGTTTTCGTTTTCGGAATTTGAAACGTACGGGAACTTTCTGTATGCTAGGTCCCCGGGATCGCTCATTCTCAAGCCTGCTTTGAACAAAAGCCTGAATATGAACGCCCGGCAGCTTTCATCTTTGCAGCTGCGGAACCTGGCGGCAAAGTACAGGTCCGTCTCTTTTCACAAACGCAAATGGTATGCGAGAACGCCAAAGGGGGGAAGCCGATGATCCAGTATCAATGCGTCTGGAAAGGCCCGATGCGCAAAGCAAGCGGCTTGGGCATAGCGAGCAGGGAATACTTTCGAGCGTTAAAACGGCGGGGCGTCGACATCCGAACGGAGCCGCAGACGAACGGATCGCCTGGCGGCAGAAAAACAAACAAGCGCCGGGTTTTAATTTACCATTTCTTCCCATATATGATAAATATCCAAAAGGAAAGAAAGCATTTTGACCATATCATTTTGAATACGGTTTGGGAAACGACGAAAATACCGAACCGGTGGCGGCCGAACATAAATAAATTCGACGCCATATGCGTGCCCTCGGTTCAAAACAGGCAAGCCTTGAGAAACAGCGGCGTTAAAGTTCCTATATTCATCGTTCCCCATGGCGTCGATACGAGAAAATATCACCCCGGCAATAAGAAGATGCCGCTGCCCGGCTCGCAGGGGAAGTTTATTTTCGTATCCGTATTCGGCTTCCAGCACCGCAAAAATCCCGAAGCTTTGCTGCGCGCGTTTTGGGAAGAATTTTCCCCGGCCGACAAGGTAATGCTCGTCATCAAAACGAGCGGAACTGGCCTTTTTGAAAACGAACAATGGATTTTGAACCGGATTAAGCGCTATAAAAAGAAGCTTGGCATCCGCAAGCAGACGGCTCCGGTCAAGGTCATTGCCCGGCATTTGTCCCCTGAACGGCTTAAAGGGGTCTATACGCTCGGCCATGCGTTTGTGCTTCCTACCCGCGGAGAAGGCGTCGGCCTGCCGTTCCTTGAATCGTTGTCAAGCGGCGTTCCCGTTATCGCTACCGGGTGGGGCGGGCACATGGATTTCCTGACCCGTAAAAATTCATTTTTGATCAACTATAAATTAATGAATCCGGTGGTTAAAATGAGAGGAGGACAATCGATAGCGTATCAATTTCGCAAATTTTTTGCCGAAAAAGGTCAGCGTTGGGCCGAGGTCGATATCGCCAGCCTGAAAAGGCAGATGCGGACCGCTTATAGGAATCCGGCGCTGTGCAGGCAAAAAGGCCGGCAAGGCCGGCTGGATGTGAGCAAGCTATCGTGGGGCAGAGCCGGCTTATCGTTGAAGCGGGTCGTGGAAAAAGTGGTGGCGTCTAAAAAATAACGGAAACCGGCTTGAAAGCGAGTGCCCGGTATACTATACTTTTGGGGAAACTTGTACCGTACAGGAGACCAAGCGCATGGAACATCCGGCTCCATCTTCTCATTCCATTAACGATATCGTCCAGGTGTGTTTGCTGGCCGGGAAAATCATGCTGGAGAACGGCGGGGAAACGTACCGGGTCGAAGACACGATGACCCGCGTTGCCGATGCTTTCGGCGTCGCGAATTCCCACAGCTTTGTAACCCCGACGGGTATCATCTTTTCTATAGACGGTGCGGAATCTATAACCCGGTTGGTCCGCATTTCGCAGCGCTCGACGGACTTGCGTAAAGTTACGGTCGTGAACGCCGTCTCCCGCAGAATAAGCCGGGGAGAGCTGTCGGTGGCGGACGCTTGCCGGCTGCTCCAGGAAGTCGATGCCTCCAGCCGCGGCTATCCGGTTTGGCTCAAAATCTTTGCCGCAGCCATCGCGAGCGGCTGCTTCCTGATCATGTTCGACGGGACCTGGAACGACTTCGTCCCTGCAATGGCGGCGGGCGGAGCGGGCTTCGCGTTCCTGACCGCAATCCATCGTCTGATCCCGATCAAATTTTTTGCCGAGTGTCTGGCTTCTCTGTTGATCGGGACGATGGCTTATTTGTTCGTGAAAGCGGGGTTTGGCCGCGATCTGGACAAAATGATCATCGGCTCCGTCATGCCTCTGGTGCCAGGGCTTCTTATCACCAATGCGGTGCGCGATTTGATGGCCGGCCATTTTGTGTCCGGGCTTTCGAAGGGAGCGGAAGCGTTTCTGACCGCTTTCGCCATCGGAGCGGGAATCGCCTTTGTGCTTTCCTTTTACGGCGGGGAGGGACTCGCATGATGATCGAGCAGCTGCTGACGAGCTTCGTTGCTTCGGCCGCCTTTGCGATCCTGTTCAACGTGCCGAAGGGCACTTTGCTGCAATGCGGCTTTGTCGGTATGTTCGGCTGGCTGTTGTACATATCCTTTTTGAAAGTTCCCGTCGATCCGATTGTGGCGACGCTGATCGCATCTTTTTGCGTGACGGTGACGAGCCAATTGTTCGCCAAAATTTATAAAACGCCGATCATCGTCTTCAGCGTATCCGGCATCATACCTTTAGTTCCCGGCGGACTGGCCTTCGACGCTATGCGGAACGTGGTCGAGAACCAGTACGATCAGGCCGTTCAGCTGGCGGCCAAAGCGTTCATGCTCTCCGGCGCGATCGCGTTCGGACTCGTTTTTTCGGAAGTGATCAACCACGTCATCAGAAAGTCGCGCCTGTAGCCGGCACCAGCGCAAAAAAAACAGCCCGCGCCCTCATCGGGCCGGACTGTTTTTTTTGCGCCGTTCGCATACTGCCGTTTATTTATAGTTTCCGTCTTTTTCTTAAATACCATACCAGCATTTGGATGGAGTCCCGGATTGAAACGGTTGGTTGAAGAACAAATACATTTGTCATAAGCAAGAAGCCTCCCTGACCCTGAAAATGATCGTGCATAAATGAATACTACGTAAAGAGAATCGAGTTGGTTTTATTTTTTTTTCGCGCTGCCGGGAAAAGAAGTTGACACCTCTTTTTAAATATGTCATATTGATAATATCAAATAGAAATTATAAGACTCATTTCAAGGAGAGTGACTGACGATGAAAGCACTTCTTGTAATCGATTATACGGTTGATTTTATAACGGGGAAATTGCCGTGCGGAGATCCCGGTATTGCCATCGAGGGGCGCATTGCCGAGTTGACAAGGCAGTTCGTCCGGCAGGGCGATTTTGTCGTCATGGCGGTGGATTTGCACGACGAGGCGGATACGTACCATCCCGAGCATCGCTTGTTCCCTCCGCACAACATTCGCGGCACCGAGGGCCGGCAGCTGTACGGGAAGCTCAAAGAAGTGTATGACGCTGACGCGCAGCGGATATATTGGATGGATAAGACGCGGTACAGCGCCTTTTGCGGGACGGACCTGGAATTGCAGCTCCGGGCAAGGGGCATTGACGAAGTTCATTTGGCCGGCGTTTGCACGGACATCTGTGTGCTGCATACGGCGGTGGACGCGTACAACAAAGGGCTGCGGATCGTCGTGCACGAGGACGCGGCGGCGACTTTTAACCCGCAGGGCCATGATTGGGCGCTCGGACATTTTCGGACGGTGCTGGGCGCGGAAGTCGTCAGCGCATGGAACGGCAAGGACAACGGAACGGAGTGAACTCTCATGAACTACGATAACCTGACGCTTCATACGGATAAATATCAGATCAACATGATGTACGCTCATTGGGCGCAAGGCTCGCTCAACGATAAAGCCGTTTTCGAGGTATATTTCCGCAAGCTGCCGTTCGGCAACGGCTACGCGGTGTTTGCCGGGCTGGAGCGCATTGTGCATTATATCCGCAGCTTGCGGTTCGGCGAAGATGAAATCCGCTACCTGCAAAGCCAGGAGGAAAATTACAAGGAAGCTTTTTACGATGAGCTGAGGCGTTTTCGTTTCACGGGGAATTTGCACTGCGTGCCCGAGGGAACGCTGGTTTTTCCGGGCGAACCGCTGATCCGTGTGGAAGCGAGAGTGTTTGAAGCGCAGCTGATTGAGACGGCCGTGCTCAATTTCATGAACTATCAGACGCTCGTCGCAACGAAAGCGTCGCGGATCAAGCAAGTGGCTCCGCACGATGTGCTGCTGGAGTTCGGAACGAGGCGGGCGCAGGAGGCTGACGCCGCCGTATGGGGAGCGCGGGCCGCCTATGTGGCGGGCTTCCATGCGACAAGCAACCTGCGGGCGGGGATGCTGTTCGGCATTCCGACCAAAGGGACGCACGCTCATGCCTGGGTACAGGGTCACGACACGGAGGAAGAAGCTTTTCGCAAATATGCGGAAGTGCTGCCCGATCAGGTGACTTTGCTGGTGGACACTTACGATACTTTGAAAAGCGGAGTGCCCAATGCCATTACCATTGCCCGCTATTTGCAAAGCCAGGGGAAAAAAATGAACGGCATCCGCCTCGACAGCGGCGACTTGGCGTACTTGTCGCAGCAGGCGAGACAAATGCTGGACGATGCAGGGTTCCCCGATGTGCAAATCGTCGCATCCAACGACCTCGACGAGAATATTATTTTCAACCTGAAGGGCCAGGATGCGCGCATCGATGTGTGGGGAGTGGGCACGCAGCTGATTACCGCAGCCGACCAGCCCGCATTGGGCGGAGTCTACAAGCTGGTAGCCCGGGAGAAAAACGGCGCTTACGTGCCGGTCATCAAAATTTCCGGCAACCCGGAAAAAGTGTCGAATCCCGGTTTTAAAGACGTGTACCGGATCGTCAACCGGAAGACGGGGAAAGCGGAAGCCGACTATTTGGCTTTGCGCGACGAGGAAGATATCAGGCGCGGCGAACGGATCAAGCTGTTCGATCCCACCCACCCCTACATTCATAAATATATCGAAAATTATGACGCCGTGCCGCTGCTGGAGCCGATTTTTGCGGACGGCGAGCTGGTCTATGAGCTTCCTTCCCTGCAGCAAATCCGCGAATACCATGCCGAGCAGAAAAAACTGTTCTGGTCGCAATATTTGCGCAAGCTGAATCCGGAAGTGTACCGCGTCAATTTGAGCACGAAAGCATGGCAGCTGAAAATGGACCTGATTCATGCGCATCAGGAGTAATCGCCGGCGCGGATTTTGATTTACAATGTTTGGGTGGTATGATAGATGTGTTCGTACGAAATGAAGGAGGTATCATTCATGTCTTTGCAGGCAGGCCATGCTTTTACCGAAGGAGTTACGCTCAATAACGGTGTGAAAATGCCTTGGCTCGGACTTGGCGTCTGGAAATCCCAGGAAGGCGATGAAGTGATCAACGCTGTCAGAACGGCTTTAAACGTTGGATACCGGAGCATTGATACCGCAGCCGTATACGGCAACGAGCAAGGCGTCGGACAAGGAATTCGCGACAGCGGCGTACCGCGTGAACATATTTTCGTGACCACCAAAGTGTGGAATGCGGACCAGGGCTACGAGTCGACGCTGCAAGCGTTCGAAACGAGCCGCAAAAAACTCGGCCTTGATATGATTGATTTGTATCTCGTTCATTGGGCCGTTCCCGGCAAATACAGAGAAACCTGGAAAGCTCTTGTCCATCTCTACAATCAAGGGTATGTGCGGGCGATCGGCGTGAGCAATTTTCAGATTCACCATTTGAACGATATTATCGAAGATACGGGTGTCGTTCCGGCCGTCAATCAGGTGGAATTTCATCCGCACCTTTCGCAGAAAGAGCTGCTGCAGTTCTGTAAAGACAAAGGCGTACAGTTGGAAGCGTGGAGTCCGCTGATGCAGGGCCGCCTGGATCATCCGGCGCTCGCCGGGCTTGCCGCCAAGTACGGCAAAACGCCGGCGCAAATCATTCTCCGCTGGGACATCCAGAACGGCGTCGTGACGATTCCGAAGTCCGTTACGGAACAGCGTATCCGCGACAACGCGAACATTTTCGACTTCCAGCTCAGCGACGAAGATATGAACGCCATCGATGCACTGAACAAAAACGAGCGTCTCGGCCCGAATCCCGATAACGTGACGTTCTAATCCATACGAATCCGCCTCATTTCCTTATAGGAAACGGGGCGGATTTTTTGCTGCGATGCGGGCCCAAAACGTGCGAAAGCGAAAGTCAATCGCGCTCGAGCGAGCTGGCAGCAAAGCTGCTTGGCGATGCGCGGAAGCGAAAGTCAATCGCGCTCGAACGAGTCGTCAGCAAAGCTGCTTGGCGAAGCGCGCAGAAAGCCTGCAAAAGTGCAGGTTTTTGCTTCTCAAAGCGCTCGCCGCGCAACATTCCTGCAAAAGTGCAGGCTTTCCGGCATGTGAAGCCGCTGCACAGAGCCTACTGCGCTCCCAATTGAGGGCGCCCCCTCCCCCGCCGGCAGCCCTAACGGAAAATCCTGATTGTCACGGTCCATCTGACAATCGCAGATTTTCCCGGCACCGCGCGCTAAGAGCTGCACGCGGTGCGCAGCTTGCCAAGCCGCTGCACAGAGCCTGCTGCGCCTCTAATTGAGAGTGCCCCTCCCCCAACGGGCAGCCCCTCCAACCCCCGCCTTCAGTTCAACAGTGTGATCATCTGGAACACTTCCCGGTGGTCACCGGGGAGAGCGGCGTTGGCCAGCTTCAACTGGGAGGAGCCGTCTCCGTCGAGGAACAGTCCGTCTACCAAGCGGCCCTCTCCGACCTGCTCCCGCACGGCGCTGCGGAATTGCTCGCCGGTGCAGGGTGTCGGAGCGACGACGAGATAGACGTTATTGCTTTTGTCGTAAACGATGCCCGAGCGCATTCTTTTCTCGTCGATGACGGGCATTTCTTCCGAAACGGCCTGCGCGGCCCAGCCCTGCTCGTTTTGGAGCCCCATGCTTACCCCGCCCTGCGCCCAATACTTCGTCCGGTCGGTCATCTTCAACTCCTCCGCGCTTTCCACGACTTGTATCGAAAAAGCTTTCGCTTTTTCATCCCACACGAGCGTTCCCCGCTTGCGGTCGATATTATACCAGCCTGAACCGTAGTCCCCCTGCTTCCCTTTGACCGGCTGATCGTTGATCACCGCTATGCTGAGCAAGTAGCCCTGCCAGAAAAATCCCCCGTTGATCCCGTTGAACGACAGATCCGTCACATTGGAAGTTATCGCTTTTAATCCGATATTTTGCGGGCTTGTCCGAATGGTATGGAGCTGAACCTGGTTGGTGGCGGTGAAGGTTTTGTATTCGTATGGAGCCGGCGGCGGTTGTGCAGGGCGTAAGCGGGTCGCCAAAATGATTGTAAACATGAAGCTGACGAGCATGATCAAAAAATAGATGAAAATTTGCTGCGGCTGTATGCGAGCGGCCCGGAAATTCTGCATATTTCAGCTCCTGTTCTGGGAAGATAAGCTCCTTTTTCTATCAGTCTATGAAAGTTTGCACCGGAATATACCGGGATGACTAACAAACTTCTAAGGATAAACTAAAAGTTTCCAAACATTTATTCGATATACTCACCGTATAGAAGGATTAGGAGGTTGAGAGATATGGCACAGAAATTGCTCGATAAAGACGTTCAAGAGCTGGTGAATCATTTGCACGAAGATGACAGAGAAATTTTGAAAAAATTCAATTTCACACTGGATGGGGAACAGTTGACGGAATCGGCTTCTCTCCGGTTTATCCAATTCGTAAAGCAGGAGTTTTTTAAAAATCAGTGACCGTCCCCGCCGAGGGTACGCCATATACGAGCATGGCTGAAGGCGACCGTTTCCTTGCATGGAGGGAGGAGCGGGCGTCTTTTTTGCCGATTCCGGTTGCGAATCAGAAAATACAACAATTTTCGATAATTTATGCTATAATTTTGGTAAAATTTACTTATTCAATTATCGGATAAAGAGGGAATCCTGGATGCTTGATTTGCAGAATTTCGATCAGCTTGAAGTTTTTATTGTCATCGCAGTGCTAATCTCCTTATCGATGTATGTTTTTTTTGCCTATTATGAAATTCGGAAAAGCAGACAAGATGCGCAGACAAACTTTATAGATAACATCATTTCCTTCTCTTTGATATGGATTATCGAATGCATCGTGATGGTTCTTGGTCTTCTGTATGCGGATCATCAGAAACAGATCGCTCTTTTGCTCGATATTACGATTTTTGCGGGCGTTGTGGCATCGGGGGTTTTGTTCGGGGCGATCGATTTGTACCGCAAAGGAAAATTCCATTTGATTCCACTAGTGCCGGCGACTCTAGTTATTACGTTTTTGGTGCATATAGCTTTTTATATCGGGCTCTCGCTGCATCTCATTTTGAATTTGGCTCTGACTCTTTTTTTTGTAATGTCCGTTTTATTTGCCAGAGCGGCTCTAAAGCAAAACAAGCAAGTTACCCGAGTCGGCCTTTATTATTTAATAAGCGGGGCCATCGTCATTATTTTGATCAATAACCTGAAGTCGTGGGTAAGCTTCCACCTTACGTTAACCCTTGATCTTGCTTTTTCGCTGCTGCTGATCGTCGGTTTTTTTCTGTATTACTGCGAGATTTATTCCAAAAATATTTTGGACAACGTCCGGAAAATTCAAGCGAAAAACGAGCGGCTGCTGGCGGCGGAGAAGCGGATTGCGCAGCTGGCGTATTACGATCAAATTACGCAAATCAAAAACGTGCACCAGCTCCGGGAAGACCTGGCTTCGTTCCGGCAACAACGCAGCGAGCAGCCGGAAGAGGGGGCACAGTTCATTTTAATCAATTTGCACAGTTTTAAAAGCTTCAGCAATTTTGTAGGCTATGACAAAGGAAACGCGGTTTTGTGCGAAATTGCGCAAAAGCTCAAATTTTTGTGCGGCGGCAATGACGAAGTATACCGTTTTTATTCCGAGCGTTTTATTTTGGTGCATGCCGGTAATCGTCAAACAGGGAATCGGCTTATAGAGGCGATCCAGGACATGTTCAGCGTTACGCGCTTCTATGGCCGGCACTTTCGTCCTTACCTGGGGATTACGGAGCTGACGGATGCGGCCAAATCGCTCGACGTTCTGATCAAGGAAATGGAATTGGCGGCGCAGGAGGCGCACAGTCAAAACCAGTCGTTTGCTTATTACTACGATGATATGTATCAAGCTCTTGAGCAGCAGCTGGCTATGGAAAACGATCTGCGCAAAGCATCCGAAGAGAACGCCTGGGAGGTCGTCTACCAACCGAAGGTGTCTCTGAAGCATAACCGCGTTGTCGGCGCAGAAGCGCTCATCCGCTGGCAGCGGCACGGGGAACACGTGTCCCCGGAACTGTTTGTTCCGATGGCCGAGAGGCTAGGGCTGATTGGCGCGATCGGCATGCACGTTATGGAAACGGTATTTTCTTTTTTGCGCGAAATGGAAGCAGGTGGCGGCGCTTCCTTAAGCCTGGCCATCAATTTATCTCCCTATCAACTGATGGAGCCTGATTTCGCAGAGCACGTCAATCAAGCCGCCAGCCGTTACAACGTGAATCCGCAGCTCATCACTTTTGAAATTACCGAATCGGCTTTGATCAGCAATCTGGCCAAAGTGAACGAAACGATACAAACTTTGAAAAGCGCCGGCTTCTCTTTTGCGCTGGATGATTTTGGGGTCGGCTATTCATCGATTCATTATTTCTCCCAGTTGGACCTGGACGAAGTCAAGCTGGACAAAACGTTTACGAAAAGTCTGCTCCATGACAGGAAAAGTCAGATCATTTTGCGTTCCGTCATAGCGATGGCCAAACAGCTCGGTATTGAAATCGTCATTGAAGGCGTGGAATGCAAAGAACAGCTTGACATGATCCGCGAAATGAACTGCGACTACTACCAAGGCTACTATTTCAGCAAGCCTGTCGAGGCTGGAGAATTGGTCCGCCTGATCATGGCTGACGCGCCGCAAGTACGTTCCTGAGACCTGTTCGGCCCCGTATTCAACGGCTGTTCGGGTCCGGATTCCCCGATAAGTTTCCCCCTAGCCTTATTTGTGCTCGCCATACTTTCACCCTGTTCGATCCTTTCCAAATGAGCGATGATAGTACCTGTCAGTCAGAGATCAGGATTGACAAGATCGGGATTTATGCACGGGTGACTGTACCAAGGCGGGGATTTCCGACAATTCCGCAGTGCTCGCTCATCCTATGTGCTTGTATATTGTATAGATTCGGCCGGCATAGATCTAACAGGGGAGCAGAGCCCCAAGATATCGCCTTCCACGCGAAAAATCATTGAGAAAAAACCTTTTTGAAGAAATCCTCGGCGGGCATTCGTGTCCGCGCTGCGGCAAAGCTTTGCAATCGGCAGATACCGATAAGAGTAAATTGGTTTTTATTTGGCCGGCATGACGCGGAACTTTTTCGGGTTTGCAGTTCGGGCTCGAAATGTTTCGCCGTACGGTGCCGGACGATAGGACATATGAACTCTTTTCTCAAGCTTGATTCCGCCAATGCTTCAGGAGGATTTCTTACATAAGGTTCAAACAGCCGTAAATCGGTTCATGGGGGAATGAACATGTTGAAAACAATAAATATTCAGACGGACGAACGCGGTTTGTTGTTTAAAAAAGGAAATTACGTCCGGCATTTGCAGCCGGGAACGTATCGGTTCGGGCCATTTTCGGATACTGCGGTAGCGGTCCAAAATGTAACGAAACCTTTTGACGCTGCGGGCAAAGAGCTTGTGCTGTTTTTGCAGGATGAGCAGCTGCGGAAGGAACTGAGCACGATCGATGTCGCCGATCACGAATATGTGCTGCACTACGAAGACGGCAAATTTGCAGGTCTGCTTACGGCGGGAACTTATGCGTTCTGGAACGTGCTGAAGAAACATGATTACGTGCGCTTCGACATTCGCAAGCCGGAACTGCCGCCGGAAGTGGATCTGGCGATCCTGCCCAAGTTGACCGGGTATTTCCACACTGCGGAAGTCGGGAGCTATGAGTCCGGCATCCTATTTTACAACAATGTGATGCAAAGAGAGCTTCAACCGGGCAAATACTATTTCTGGAAAAGTCCTGTCGCCGCAGCTGTAAAAACGGTGGATTTGCGCCAGCAGCAGCTGGACATGACGGGGCAAGAGATCATGACCGAGGACAAGGTCGCTCTGCGCTTGAACTTTGTCTGCCAGTACAAAATCGTCAATCCCCTCAAAGCCTTGAGCATCAAGGGTTTCGAGGATCAAGTTTATATTGCGCTGCAGCTGATTTTGCGCGAGTATATCGGAACGTTGAAACTGGACGATCTGCTCCGAATGAAGCAGGAAATCGCCGGCTTCGTACTGTCGCGCCTGAACGAAAAGGAACAGGAATACGGCGTACAGTTTTTGTCGGCCGGCGTCAAGGATATCGTTCTGCCCGGGGACATCAAGGACATTCTCAACACGGTGCTGCTTGCGGAGAAAAAGGCTCAGGCCAACATCATCACCCGCCGCGAGGAAACGGCGTCTACCCGCAGCCTGTTGAACACAGCCAAGCTGATGGATGACAACCAAACGCTTTATCGTCTCAAGGAGCTTGAATTTCTGGAAAAAATATGCGAGAAAATCGGTACGATTTCACTGACCGGCGGCGGCAATTTGCTGGAACAGCTCAACTCGCTGCTAGGAGACAGAAATCATTATAATTAATATTTCCGCCCGGGCCGGATTGACAGGTTGCGGGGTGCGACTTTATGATGTTTGTAAATGAATGGAAAGGAGGCCGATGGATATGATCTCGAGATTAAATAACATCACAATTGCACAAACAACTCCAATTCATCGGTCTTGTCGGGACATGTGAGAGCTTGGCGGGTGTCAGCCTATGTAATACGGGCGCCTGCTTGCAAAATTTCTGCGCACAGCCATGGACGATGACGTCTGTGGCTGTTTTGTTTTGACCGGACCTAATGGATTAAGCTGAAAAAAGAAAGGATAACTGATAGATGGACGAAAATTACTATCGGCAGGTGCAGCTCCCTTCGGGTGTCGTGCACGTATACGCAGGTCCCGACCTGTATAAATCTTTGGATTACAAAATATTTGAAATGGCTAACAACAACTTGCAAATCCCGAATCAAGTGTATATGAGCTATACACCGGACGTTCACGTCGGCGTGGGTACGTGTATCGGCACGACGGCGGTGTGGAACGCGCACGACGGCTATGTGTCGCCTTCAATCGTGGGCAGCGATATAGGCTGCGGCATGAGAGTCCATTTAACGAATTTGCACAAGGAAGAACTGAAGGAAGTGAAATTGCGCCGCAAGCTCGTAAAAACGATCGAGAAATATTTGCCTGTAGAGGACCATGCGCGGGGGCATTTCTCAGATATTCGGCTCGAGCACGTCGTTGCCAAAGGGCTGCACGGCTTGCCGAAAAAATATATTCCGGACGGCTACACCCCGCGAAAAGCGACATCGCTCACGCATGTGGAACAAAGCAAGTTCGCTTTGGACGAAAATGCGCTGAACCGGTTCCCGGAGCGCATTTGGCATCGTTCGCACCGGCAGCTCGGCACGCTCGGGAACGGCAATCATTTTGCCGAAATCCAGTATGTGGAGATCGATGAGGAAAACCGGGCAACCGCCGAAGCCTGGGGGCTGTTTGACGGCCAGGTCATCGTGATGATCCATTCCGGATCACGCGCCTGGGGCGGTTCGGTGAGCCAGTACTGCGGGAGCGATATGGCGAAAGCGATGCGTTCCCTTGGGCTCGGGACGGCCGATCCGAAGCTGCTGTTCGCTCCGCTCGAGCATCCGCTGGCGCAGACTTATGTGAACCTTATGTACTCCGCATTGAATTATGCGGTTGTGAATCGGCATCTCATCGCTTACGCCGTCAGGGAGGCGTGCAAGGATGTGTTCGGCTCGAAATTTGAAATGACGACGCTGTACGATCTGATGCACAATTATGCGTGGGAGGAGCGGCACGAGGGCAGCGCTTATTTTGTCCACCGCAAAGGGGCTACAAGGGCGCTTCCCGCCAACCACCCGGATAATCCCGAACCGTATGTCAGCACCGGACATCCGGCCCTGATCCCCGGCTCCATGGGGACCGCTTCCTACATTATGGCAGGCGCTCCCGGGGGCCAAGCGAACTACTACTCGATCTGCCACGGAGCGGGCCGGATCCGTTCGCGCAGCGCGACAAAGCGTTTGATTACGCTAAACGAATTTTCGTCTTCCATGCGGGTCGGCACTGACGAGGAAATCGTCGTGAACCAGCGCTCTCTGGAGACGCTGCTGGACGAATCGCCCCAGGCTTATAAAGACGTGGATCAAATCATAGAAAGCGTCGTAAGCGCCGGGCTGGCTCAAGTTGTAGCCAAATGCAAGCCGATGGCGGCGATAAAAGGCGCTTAGGGTGAGCTCGCCGGCACCGGAGCAGGATCAATTAATGAAATCAGGAAGTGATTACATGTTAAACAAACAAGAAGAAACGAGCTTAAGCAAGCTCATGAGCAAAATATTGCGGCATGCGCCGGAACAATTCGGCATCAGGTTAGATGCCGAAGACGGATCTTGCGCGGTCGAGGATCTGCTGAGAGCGCTGCGCGCGAAAGCAAAATGGTCTGCTTTAACTTTGGCGGACATTGAGCAAGTCGTCGCCAACTCGGAAAAGCAGCGCTATGCGATAACGGATGGCCGAATTTGCGCCCGCTATGGGCACAGCCACACCAAAATCAGTTATCCTGCGGCTGTTCCGCCTGCTGTTTTGTACCACGGGACGAACAAACAGGCGGCGCCGATTATTTTAAAAGAGGGCATTGTTCCGATGCAGCGGCAGTATGTGCATTTGTCGGAAGGGCTGCATTTCGCGGCCCTCGCCGGGAGGCGGAGAGGGGAGCTTGTCATTTTGGCGGTCGATACGGCCAAAGCCGCAAGCTATGGCGCAGCCTTTTACTATGCGGGGAATGAAGTTTGGCTCGCCGATGAAATCCCGGCCGATTGCTGCGCTGTATATGAAACATCCGGAAAGGTTTGATCTATTATGCATACACAGATGATCGATATCGGAGTCAATTTGATGCATCGTTCTTATCAGCATGATCGCGACGCGGTTGTTGCACGGGCGGAAGCGGAGGGCGTGTCGCCGCTGATTTTGACAGGAACGCATTTGCGAAACAGCGAAGAGGCTGCGCGCTATGCTGGGCGATTTCCCGGGAAATTGTACGCTACGGCCGGCATTCACCCGCACGATGTCCGGAACTGCACGGCAAACACGATTGAGAAGCTTCGGGAACTTGCCGCACTCCCTCAGGTTGTTGCCATCGGGGAGTGCGGCCTGGATTACAATCGCGATTTTTCTCCGAGGGATATGCAGAAGCACTGGTTCGAGGAGCAAATCCGGCTGGCGTGCGAGCTGCGAATGCCGCTTTTTCTGCACGAACGGGAGGCGCATTACGATTTTACGCGCATTCTCAGGCCGTATTTGCCGCGTCTGAATAAGGCGGTCGTGCACTGTTTTACAGGCAGCTTGCAGGAACTGCACGTATATTTGAACATGGGCTTCCATATCGGAATTACAGGATGGATTTGCGATGAGCGCCGTGGCAAGCATTTGCGGGAATTGGTAACGAAGGTGCCGCTTGACCGGTTGATGGTGGAGACGGACGCCCCGTTCCTGACGCCGAGGGATTTGCCGGCGAAGCCTGCGGAGGGACGCAACGAGCCCATGTTTTTGCCGCATATTGTACGGACAGTAGCGGCATGTATCGGAAAGACGGCCGATGAGGTGGCGGAAGCTGCGACGAGGACGGCGAAAGCGTTTTTTGGGGTGGAGTGAGGCGAATGCCGCCGAAGGCCCCGCCCCGCCTCGCGCCTGGAGCGACGGAGAAGCGGCTTGCACGCCGGAGGCAGCGCAATCTACCGAGTGCGTGGAGAAAGCCTGCAAAAGTGCAGGTTTTTGCACGTCGATGAGCTGGCAGCGAAAAATTCCTGCAAAAATGCAGGTTTTTCAGCTCATACACGAGCTTAGCTCCGTTTTCATCGAAAATTCCTGCACAATCGCAGGCTTTTCGCCAAAACGAGCCACTTTTATGGAAAAAGCCTGCACATTTGCAGGCTTTGCGTCTTGCGTGGCGCCAGCTGCCTATCGCACGGGCTGCGCCGTGTCTTTGGCGGCAAACTGGAGCGACGGAAGCAGCTTGCACGCCGGAGGCAGCGCAATCTACCGAGTGCGTGGAGAAAGCCTGCAAAAGTGCAGGTTTTTGCACGTCGATGAGCTGGCAGCGAAAAATTCCTGCAAAAATGCAGGTTTTTCAGCTCATACACGAGCTTAGCTCCGTTTTCATCGAAAATTCCTGCACAATCGCAGGCTTTTCGCCAAAACGAGCCACTTTTATGGAAAAAGCCTGCACATTTGCAGGCTTTGCGTCTTGCGTGGCGCCAGCTGCCTATCGCACGGGCTGCGCCGTGTCTTTGGCGGCAAACTGGAGCGACGGAAGCAGCTTGCACGCCGGAGGCAGCGCAATCTACCGAGTGCGTGGAGAAAGCCTGCAAAAGTGCAGGTTTTTGCACGTCGATGAGCTGGCAGCGAAAAATTCCTGCAAAAATGCAGGTTTTTCAGCTCATACACGAGCTTAGCGCCGTTTTTATCGAAAATTCCTGCACAATCGCAGGCTTTTCGCCAAAACGAGCCACTTTTATGGAAAAAGCCTGCACTTTTGCAGGCTTTGCGTCTTGCGTGGCGCTAACTGCCTATCGCACGGGCCGCACCGCGTCTTTGGCGGCAAAGCTTTCGCAGGCTTTGCTTTGCGGCTTGCCAAGCCATGCGGTCGGCGGACCGCCGTCATGCAGCGCAGCACCGAGCGCTGGGAGCTGCGCGCTCAAGCCCCAGCGGCAGCCTTACCGCAGCGCTGCGCAATAAAAAGACGCCTCCATCCGCGGCTGGAAGCGTCTTTTTATTGGCTCGGGTCCCCCCTCCCCTTACAAAAACCTCCGATGATGCTTTTTCCCGTCGTAGGTAAACAACACGGGCTTATCTTCCACTAATGTGTGCAGATGGATTGGCTTACCCCAAAGCTTGTTGACGTAAGGCAGCGTCTTTTCGATATATTTCAAGTCAAGCTCTACACCCTCGAACGCATGGCTGAGGTACAGCTCGCCGTTTCGCTGGTAGTCGCCGTCCTCTACGACGATATAGGGGAAACCGCCGTTGACTCGGGAGTACACCAACTGGTCGCGGATGTTTTCCCACGATTTGTCGGTTATTTTCCACTCCGGGCCTTTTTTTTCGAACACGTACAGATCAAGCTCCTCCACAAGCTCTTTGTTCATATAGTTGCGGATGAAGGAGGTGTCGGATTCGTATTCGCGGACTTCGAACATTTTGCGCCGGCCTTCGCCCGGTTTGCGGCCATGCCTGCGGATTTCCTCCTCGGTCGGATTGTCCCAACGCTTCTCGATATCCTCGTAAATTTTCAGCCCGAGGTAATACGGATTGAGGCTGTGGCGGGACGGCACAACGACGGAGGAGTTCAGCTTGGAGTACTCGATCGTCTCCTCCTCCGTCAAATCCAGCTCGCGCAGAATGCGCTGGTGCCAGTACGAGGCCCAGCCCTCGTTCATGATTTTGGTTTCCAGCTGCGGCCAAAAATACAGCATTTCATCGCGCAGCATCGTCAGCACGTCCCGCTGCCAATCTTCCAAATAAGGAGCGTGCTCTTCGATGAAGAGCAGTAAATCTTTTTCCGGCTTCAGCGGGAACCGCTTTGCTTCTTCTTTCTCAGTCGCATCCGCCGTACCGCTGCGGTCCAGCTCCCACAAATCCTCGTAGCCGGATTTTCCTTCGGCCGGCGCTTCGGGAACAGCAGGTTTACGGGCTTCCTGCCGGGCCCGCGACTGCTTATAGGACAGCATCAAAACAGGATCGATGTGCTCCTGAATCGCCAGGACGGCGTCGATGAACTGTTCCACCTCTGATGCGCCGAACTCCAGTTCATATTGGCGAATCCGTTCCGCGGTTGCGGACATGCTCTCGACCATGTTGCGGTTCGTTTTGGAGAAACGGACGTTGTTCTTGAAAAAATCGCAATGAGCCAGCACGTGCGCGACGATCAGCTTGTTCTGGATCAGCGAATTTCCGTCAAGCAAAAAGGCGTAGCACGGATCGGAGTTGATGACCAGCTCGTAAATTTTGCTGAGACCGAAATCGTATTGCGTTTTCATGCGGTGAAAATTCTTCCCAAAGCTCCAGTGGCTGTATCGGGTCGGCATCCCGTATGCGCCGAACGTATAAATGATGTCTGCCGGGCAAATTTCGTACCGCATCGGGTAATAGTCGAGTCCGAAACCGCTGGCGATTTCCGTAATTTCCGCTATGGCATATTCAAGCTGTTCGATTTCTGATGGACTCATTTGGCAGTCTCTCCCTCTTGCTTCGAGAAGAAGGTTCGCAGCGCTTTATAAACTTCGCCTTTTTCCCGGATTACATAGTGAAGAAATTTCGGGTCCTGAATGTGGCGGAACGCCGACATGAGCGTACTGCTGCGGTTGTATTGATTCACTTCGCCGTAGCCGAACATATTCGCCCGTTCGATCAACTGGCCGATCAGCTTCACGCAGCGTTCATTGTCCGAAGTCAAATTATCTCCGTCCGAAAAGTGGAACGGATAAATGTTAAACTGCGAAGGCGGGTAGCGCTTGTCGATAATATCGATGGCCGCTTGGTAAGCCGAGGAGCAGATCGTTCCGCCGCTTTCGCCTTTGGTGAAAAATTCTTCCTCCGTCACGACCTTTGCTTCGGTGTGATGGGCGATAAATATAATTTCGACGTTCTCGTATTTCGTGCGCAAAAAGCGCGTCATCCAGAAAAAAAAGCTTCTTGCAATGTATTTTTCAAAGGAACCCATGGAACCGGACGTATCCATCATTGCAATAATCAAAGCATTGGAGTGCGGTTTTTCAACCTCATCCCACGTTTTGAAGCGCAAATCATCGGGCGAAATACTATGGATGCCGGGGCTGCCCGTTTGCGAATTGCGCCGTAAATTTTCCAGGATGGTGCGTTTTTTATCGATGTTGGACATAATCCCTTTTTTGCGAATATCGTTGAAGATGACCTCTTTGGTCGACAAATTGCGTTTTTCCTTCTGCTGCAAATTGGGCAGCTCCAGCTCGGAGAACAGCATCGTTTGCAGTTCTTCCATGGTCACTTCCGCTTCGTAATAATCATCCCCGGCTTGATCGCCGGCACCTTCGCCTTTGCCCGGACCTTGCGCGGGTGTCGGGTCGACACCGAGCACATCTCCGACCTGGGAATCTCCGTCCCCTTGCCCGACGTGCTTGCTCTTGTTGTAATTGTAGCGAAAACGGTATTCATCGAGGCTTTTAATAGGGACCTTGACGACTTGTTTCCCGCTGGACATCACGATGCTTTCGTCGGTAACGAGGTCCGGCAAATTTTGTTTGATCGCTTCGCGCACTTTCTCTTGGTGCCTGTTTTGATCTTGGTATCCTTTACGATGCAGCGACCAGTCTTCACGGGAGACGATAAATAAAGGCTCAGACATGCGGGACACCTCCTTAGAGCTTTCCCTCGGAAAAGCTTTCTTCGCAAGCACAGGCTGTGTGAAACCGATCTCTCTATGGAAAGCCGGCTTGCAAGCATATAAGCAAACAGCGATAAGCTTCAAAAAAAGAAGCTTATTACTAACTATATTCAAGCGCATGGCGGATATGTGACAATATCTTTCATGCCGTTATAAATATGTGTATTTCGCAGAATGACGCTTGCCGGGTGCGGGAATCTTTAGACGGCGAGTGGTTATGAGGCGGCTTGGTAGGTCAGGCCAGAGGGAAAACCTGCGAAAGTACAGGCTTTTGCTATGGAGATGGTCTGTTTTGGTAAAAAGCCTGCGATTGTGCAGGAATTTTCGCTGAAAATGAACCTTGGCCCTTATACTCGGCGAAAAGCCTGCACAATTGCAGGAATATTTCGCTGCCGGGCGTTTCAACGAGCAAAAAGCTGCACTATTGCAGGCTTTTTTCGGCGCATCTAGTCAGAGTGTAAAAGAAATTGGGTTAAGTACAGCAAAATATTGGTAGATGGTATGAAACAACTGTTATTATTCGGGTAATACTGATCTTAAATACAGGAGTAAAAATTCGCGACGCCCGGCTTGATCATATGTCGCCTGCCCTGACTTCCGTGCATCAATTTATTGTAGGAGAGCTTCATTTCGCGCTGCGGACATTTCTTCAGAATCGGAGCCGCCTGGTGTTCGTGGCTCCATTTGATGTTTTTTTTAGTGAAACCGAAGAGTATGAAACACCCGATCATGTTACGCAGCCGGATCTCTCGGTTGTTTGCTCGAAGGATCAAATAGCCAAGAATGGCTGTTATGGCGCCCCGGCTTTAATCGTTGAAGTGCTGTCGCCGTCCACCGCGTTGAAGGATTTTAATGAAAAATTCAACTTATATCAGAAGTACGGGGTGCAGGAATATTGGATTGTCGATCCCGGGAATCGAACGGCTCACGTATATTCACTGGAAGATAACGCTTATCAGGTACGGAATCTCTATACTGAGCAGGAAAAGATTCAATCTTTCGTTTTTAAAGACTTCCAAGTGCCCATGAGCAGGCTGTTTAGTCTGGGGTCATTTTAATGATGTCAAAGAAGAAGAAAAACAAAGAGTTTGAGCAGAATGAATATGAGCCGATTGAACAAGATGAACATTATTATTTTATTGCCGGATATACCGACGGTGGATTTGCCTATGGGATAACTTGGGAAGAACATGAAGCAGATCAAGAAGCAGATCAAGAACGGATTGCGAGGAATGATGCGCGTTTGGAGGAGTTAAAGAAGAAGACGGCAAATCTCAAACTAACTGAGGATCAATTGTCTGAGCTCGTTGGAACTTATGGTGCTTATGTAGAAGAAATCGAGTTTTTTCTAAATGTAGAGACCGGCGAAACTGTCACATTAAGATCTTTTGACATGGACGAGGAAGACGAGGAGCTGAGTGATCTCATTGAGGAAGGTTTTAACGAAATTTATTTTCGTGTACCCCATCTGGAATCCCATGAAGGCTTTAAAGATATAGTTGATTTTGCGGAAACGGTTTCGAACGAGAAGCTGAGAAGACGGCTTGAAGGGGTATTATCCGGCGGCCGTCGAATATTCCGCAGATTTAAAGACACACTATCAGAGTATAGCGGCGAGCTCGATAGGTATTATGCATTTACGGAAAGCCGCAATCGCGAGCGCGTTTTGGAATGGCTGCAAGAACTCGGGTTCCAGGTGGAGATAGTCAGCTCTCGATAACAAGCAGTACATAGATTTAAAAAAAGTCTGCCCCGCCTCCCGCGGCAACGCCTCGGGGACCGGGCAGGCTTTTTCGTTTGCTTTTCTGATATAATAGACACATCTTTGCAAACAGGAGCATATGTTCATGGAAGCCAAATCGCGAATACGGGGTTACCTGCAATCTTCAAAAAAACATACGGCTTTGCTTTCAGAGCTGGAGGCACTGTTTGTCGGGCAGTCTTGCACGTATGAGGAATTTTCCGGGGCTGTGCTGGAGCTTGAAGCCGATGGCGTGCTGCAGATGGTTCAAAGCAAGGGCAGAACAGGCAAACAACCGTCCCTTGCCTATCAATATAGAGTGCAGAAGAGCCGTCTGAAGGAAGATTTGCATAAGGAAATCCATCGGGCCAGACTTCTCGTACATTCTTTAATCGGGTTGGATGCCTATTATGCTTTGGATCCAAGCGATTGGCAGCAAGACTGGCCCTATATTGAACGCATAGATGGTTATTTGAAAAGGCACGCGCTGCCCCAGACTCCCGTACCGGCTCCGGAGCGAAGCTTTGAGCTTGTCGGCGATGAGAAGTGGATAACGGAGAAGCAGGGAAAAGAGCTGCTGATCCGAACGGGGCTATGGGATAAGCTTCATATTATTCCCGCCGCCGACCCGTTGATGATGGCGGTCAATCCGGGCTGCATAGCAAACGCTGTGCACAGGCACCTTATCGTCGAAAATAAAACGACCTACCTGGCATTGCTGCAAGCACTGCCGGATGTCCCGTTTACGACGCTGATTTTTGGCGGCGGCTACCGCATTGCCAAAAGCATCGAGCTGCTTTCTATGCAGCTGCCGCTTAGGGACGCCGCACATCAATTCTATTATTTTGGCGATATCGATAAAGAAGGGATGGCCATTTGGCATATGCTCAGCGGGCGCGTGCTTGAATGGTTCGGCTCACCGGCGAATCCGGCGCTGCCTTTTTACCGGGCGTGCCTTGCGAGGAGCTTCGCCTCCGGCAAAGAGAATCAACGGGATCATGAAGAGGCTGTTCAAGCGTTTATGTGCCACTTCTCCCCGGAGGAGCAGGTTTTGATAAGCGATTGTTTGGCCGCCGGAGGCTACTACCCGCAGGAAATATTACATACGCAAGAGCTTTGCGCAATATGGAGGAACACGCAATGGATTACGTAGAAATCGGGCAGATCGTTTCCGGGTTCAGGGAACGCATGACCAAGCTGGCGCTGTTTGACCCGCTCTACGAGCTGCAGCGGAAACGGCAGACGGATCGGCAAAACAAGCCGATTGATTTCATGGAGCTTGGGCTGCTGACGCTGCTTTATTTCTTCGAGCAGAAGCTGATGCGCAATAACAAGGCGGGCGTCAAAGACCTGGCTCAGTTTCTGTTGAAAACGACGGGAATTTTCATCGACTTGGACGATGACGGATTCGAGGATTTGGCAAGGCAGATCATTCAGATCTTTCGGCCTGCGACAGGGAAGAAACGGGATTTTTCTTTCATGAATTGGGAGACCGGGCGGCAGGATCATATTTACATTTCGATTTTGAAAGCGAATGCTTTCGATCTGAAAACGAATACCCAATATTATACACTCGACGACGACGGTTTGGAGCTTATTTTTGCGACCAAGGAATTTTACTCGGAGTTTCAGCTGTCGATTCATCAGTTGGTGCTGCGCAAACAATTGGAAAAAGGCGAGTTCGAAGGCGCTTTGCGGCAAATTAATGAAATGCGCATCGACGTAGAGGCTTTGCAGGAGCGGATGGTCAAGCTGGAGCATGAGTTGAAAAGAAACATTGTGTCGGAGGACACGTTCGGACGCTATAAAAGTCTGCTTGAAGATATTTATCTTCGGCTGCACATGGAGAACGACGAATTCGAGGAATTGCGCCAGTTTGTGAAAGAGACGAAGGACCGCGTCCAGGCGGAAACGGTCAGGCAGGCGGATCAGCGGCCTTATGAGTTAATTTTGCGCATATCCAACGAACTGGAGATGGTGCATGGCGAGCATTCGATCCTTTTCCAGCAGAGCATGGCGCTGAAATCGCATGCATTGGGCGCCGCACAGGAATCGCTCTATTACACGGGATTGGATTCCTTTAATTTTGACCAGGACATCGGTTCGTTGATTTTCAGTACGCCGTTGCCTTTGGAATCGATGAAGGGCGTGCTGGCCCCGTTCCTTCCCGTTCAGGAGACGAAGATGTGGTCGCTGCTGACCGTGTGGGCTGAGCAAAATGTTGTGGAAGACGGGAACGGGCAGGAGCGGGACGACAAGTTTCTGGAAATTGGCGGGGACAGCGATGAGCTGCGTTATCATGCGGTCCAGCAGAAGCTGTACAAGCTGCTCATGGAGCAGCTGCTGCAGCTGATGGAAGAAAGCGGCAGAGCCGAATTAAAGCAGTTCATCAGCGGCTTTGAAACGGGCGAGCATGCGCGGCTGCTTCACGAGCGTTCGTTTTATGATTTTTGGATCTACCTGCACCAAAGAAGTCCGCTTCGGGCGGGCGATAGCGAGGCGCAGCAGAGCGAAGCGCAAGGCGCGTGGCTGGATGACATGTACGCGCTTCTCGGAAATCGCTGTCTGATCGTGACCGAGCAGCAGGATGCGATTCATGTCAACGACAGGTTTACGATTCAGAATATGCAGATTGTATGGGGAGATACCGACAATGGAGCTTGATAACGGGACAATCATGAGAGCTTTTCGCATCTATACGCTGCTTGCCCGCGACAGCGCGGTGGGGAAGGAGTGGCTTCAGGAATACATGGCGGATGACGCGGTGCGCGGCTTGGTCGATCAATTCGCCCGCGAGGTCGACTGCGCGACGATTATTGCCGGAGAACAACTGCATATGATTCCGGAAACGCGGTTATCGCCTTTTCATATCAACAATGATACGCTCAAACGCACCTATCTGCGGGCTAACGCCGTCAATGCCGATCTGTATCTGATGTATGTGAGCATCATTGTGCTGATCGGCGCTTTCTACGACAGCTATCAAACGATGGAACCGACCCGAAGCTTTATCGGGCTGGATGAATGGACAGCGCTTGTGAATGAGCGCATCGAGCTGCTGAAGACGCATCCTGAGGCCGAGCTCAAAGAAATGGAGCGGGAATTTTCCTACAACTGGACGTCTTTGATTGAAAAATGGAGCGCTATGGACGATATTAAGGAAACGGCCTCCAGGCAAAGCGGCAATACGATCAGCCGGGTGAGCTTTATGGATACGGTGCGGAAATTTCTCGTCGCGCAGGAACTGGTATCCGATATCGGCAATCAGGAAGTCGCGTTGACGGAAAAGGCGAAAGTGATTGTGCAGCGATATTTCATGGAATTGGAGTATAATCGCGGCATTTTGGAGTTTCTATACCAATTCGATGCTGAAGATAAGGAGGGAAGCGGTCATGCCGGCCATATCTAAAATACGTTTCACCAATGTCGTCTATGAGGATGGCAATAAGCGGTACAACGACGAAATGTTTCATTTTGACGGACATAACGGAGCGATATTGCTGGAAAATGGCGGCGGCAAGACGGTTTTTATACAGACTGCGATGCAGGCTGTGCTCCCGCATGCGGATCTTGCCGGGCGGAAGATGAAGGATACGCTGAGTCTGGAAAATGGCCCCGCTCACATTGCGATTGAGTGGATTCTGAGCGAAAGGCCGCGCAGATACGTCGTTACTTGCGTCAGTTTGTTTCTCACGTCAACCGGTCTGGATTCGTACCGCTATTTGTACGATTATCCGGCGCTCGACCCTGATGCGATTGATCGGATTCCTTTTGTTAAAGAAAGCGCAGGCAAGCTTCGGGCGGCGGATAAAGGCGAGATTTATGACTACTATCAGAGCATGACGTCCAAACGGATGAACGCCAATCTGCCTGCCACGATCAAAGAGTACAAGCAATTATTGGAAAAAGATTACCATATTATTGCCTCGGAATGGGAACGCATCGCCAAGATCAACGGCTCGGAGGGCGGTGTGGAGAGCTTTTTTGACGAGTGCAAAACGACCAGCCAACTGTTTGACCGCCTGCTGATCCCGACGGTAGAAGATGCCATGGCGGGATACGAACAGGGCGAGTTTGCCGATGCCTTTGAATCCCACAGAGACAGCTTCAAAAAATATAAAGAACTCAAAGAAAAGATCGAAGAAAATAAAAAAATTCTTGCTGAATTGGACAGGTATGTGCACATTTTTGCCAAATCGGACGCCAAGCAGCAGGAGTACGCCGCCGCTCAAGCCGAGGCGAAAGCTTATTGGCTGTTAGCGGGCGAGCAGAAAGAGGAAGAATCCGCAAAGCTGATTCAACTGCGCAATCAAATGTCGGAGTGCGAGCGGCAGCAGCAGCTCTTGACCCAACGAAGAGAGTCGCTTCATATCGCGAAGCAGCAGCAAGAGCAGTCCGCTTTGGAAACGAAGCTGAACATGGCCGAAGATGAAGTGGAACGAATCGTGACGCAGGTTCGAGCCGCCAAGCAGCGCTACTATTCCCTGCGGCTGGCTGACTATAAGCAGCAATGGAAGCAGGCGGAGGAGCGCATGAGCTACTTGCAGCGCGAGCTGGAGCAGTTCGGGAGCACCAAAGAGGAAGGTGAGCTTCAAGCGGCATGGGAAACGAACAGCGGGCAGATTCGCGGCTTGATGATGAACATGGAGCGGGAGTGGCAGCTTGAAGAAGCGAAGCTTCAGCAGGATGCGGCCGCCCATGAGGAGCGAATGCGCCTGGAAGCAGCGCTTCTGGAAGAGCTGATCGGGCAATTGGAGGACTTGAATAACCGCATCATCGAACACAGGTCCATCGTGCAGGCGCGCGAGAAGGACAGAGACATGCTGCGCAAAAACGTACTGGCGAATCCCGCTGCCCAAAACATGGAAGGAAGCCTCAAGGAGTGGATTCAGCGTTATCAAAAATTGGATGACAGCAACGTCCTGCTCGTGCAGAAAAACAGGGAATTGGCCTCAGGCAAGGAGGTGAGCGGCAGGGAGCTTGAGCAAATCGGCCTGAGCTTCAAGCAAGCCTACGGGGAACGCGCCGGCTTTGAGCGGAATCTGGAGGCTTTCAAGAACGAGCATCAAGTTTTGCTGGCGAAGCTTGCCATGTACAGGCCGTCATGGGGAAGACTCGCGTCGGTTTACGATAAGCAGAGCTCCATTGAAGAACAACTGAACGACGATATCGAGAAGCTGCGCTTGGAAAAGGAAGCCTACCTGCTCAAAGAGCGCCTCGCTTTTCGCTATATCGATGACTACAGCAGCCAGCATACTTTTTTCGCGGACGTCTACGTGGCGGGATTGCTGGATAAATGGAGAAATCAGTTCTCTCTGCTGGAGACAGGCATTCAGTACTTGCAAGGCATAGGCTTGGCACAGCAGGCGTCGCTTCATCCTCTCTGGTCCGTGACCTTGATCACGACTGAAGGGGAAGTCGCCCAATTGACGAACAAATTGCTTCACCATGCGGAGGATATGCAGTTTCCGATCCAGATCATCTCTTCGCAGGAGGCCTCACGCCTTGCCAATTTGGAAAAGCCGGTCGCCGCGGCAGAGCAAGCCTGGATTGAACCGCAGCATTGGCGTGAGAACGCGGATGCCGCGGCATTCGCGAGCTGGAAGCAAGCCGTTTCCCACAAAGGCGAAGAGGTGCTGACAGCAAGACAGGCCAAGGAACAGGAATTGCAGCGCGTTTCGGAGCTGCAGACGGCGTTCAGCCGCTTCATTGCCGCATACCCGCTTGAAGCCGTACAAGAGATGGAAAAGCAGGTTGGACTGGGGCGCGAACAGGTTCGCGAGCTGGAGAGCCGGGAGGATGCGCTCAAGCAATCGGTTCGGCTGGCTGAGCATACGATGGATCAGCACAGTAAAATGATAGACGAACAGAAGGATGAGATGGTTCAGCTCCAGCAATGGATTGAGAAAGGGCAAAAATATCTCGATCTGGGCAAAGAAATCGGTACGTACAGTCTGGCTATCGATGAGCTGACCGAGCAAGCCGGCGGGCTGCAAAGCAAAGTGAGCAGCAGCCGGCGCTCTATGGACCATGTCAAGCAGATGCTCGAATCCGCCAAAGAGCGAATGACCTATTTGAAAATGGAAAAGGCGAGTCTTCAAGGCCAGGAGCTGTATAGTGAGGTTCTTGATGTGCAGCCGATTCCGGCGGATCATAGTCTGGATTGGTTAAAAAATGAAAGGAAAGACCTGCACCTTAAGCTGCATCGCATTTCTCAGGGACGACAGCGGCTTGAAGCGGATTGGAACCATGCCAGAACCAGCAGCGTCTCTCTGGAAAAGGAAATGAACAAGCTCCGCCTGGAGCAGGCCGACCTGGAGCTGGACGAGGAGCTCTCGTTCTCTGCGACAGGCGAAGAGCAGATGTCGGCGCTGCTCGGCGAGCTTAGAGATCAGGAAGCCCGCCTTGTGCGGGAAAAGCGAGATTTCGGCCGTATCGAAAAGGAGCGCAATGAGCAGGCGGCAAGGGTTGAGCTGTTGATCGAGCAGTATGCCGAAGCCCATTCCGGGCAGCAGCCGATAGTCTTTCATGAAGCGCTGCATGCGGTGGAGGAGCAGGTTCAAATCGAGGACCGGCGCTTAAAGGAGCAGCAGCAGGGCTTGCAGCAGCTTTATGCCCGGGTTCAAGCACAATTGAGCGAGATCGAAGAGGTCATTCAATACTTCAATCAGTACAAAGTCATGCACGGATTTGAAAATCCGCTCATTCAGGCGGCGCTAATGACGCAGGAGGCGAAAGCGGAATTCCCTTATGGCAGGATGGCCATTGCCCGCAAATCATTGACCAAGCTGACCACCGCTATGGACGGACTGGAAATAGAACAAGCATCTGTCAAAAAGGCGAGAACCCATTTCGTTGACTTTTGCCGGAAGCACGTCAAAGATGTGAAGCTGAGAGAAATGGCCGAGCAGGGTGTTGAGCAAAAAGACAGCTACCAGGAGGCGACGCTGTTTCAGCAAAAAATGCACAGCAGAATCGAACGCGTCAACCATGTCGCGGAAGAGACGATGCGCACCCATAATCAACAACTGGAGCAGTACATTATCCATGTGCACAGCCACCTCAAGCTGATCGCTTCGGAGCTTAGAGATATCCCGAACAAAACGAAAGTGAAAGTCGAGGATCACTGGAAGCTGGTCTACTCGTTTCATATACCGGAATGGGATGAACTTGAGGCTAAAGACCATCTGCGCAAACATCTGGAATGGATTCTGGCCGAGTTGGAAAAAGCCCATTACCGGGACGATATCGGGCAGGAGGTAAAGCCTGCGGTTCGCAAAGAAATTGAAAAGTGGCTGGATTCCAAGCAGCTTTTGCAAATCGTTTTGCAGGAAAGGCCGATGAAAGTATCGTGCCGGAAAGTGACGAACGAGAATAACGTGACGAAGGCATCTTTCTCGTGGGAGCAGTCGAACAATTGGTCGGGCGGTGAAAAATGGAGCAAGAACATGACGCTGTTCCTGGGGCTGCTCAATTATGTCGCGGAGAAGCGCCAGCATATCCAGGCGAATATGAAAAGGCACCGTACCGTCATTCTGGACAATCCTTTCGGCAAGGCTTCCAGCGATCACGTGCTGAGTCCCGTATTTTTTATCGCCGAGCAGCTCGGCTTCCAGATCATTGCCCTTACGGCCCATGCCGAAGGCAAGTTTCTTAAAGACTACTTCCCGGTCGTCTTTAGCTGCAGACTCAGGCAGGTTGCCGGCGGAAGCAAGCTGGTCATGACCAAAGAAAAAGAAATTAACCATGCTTATTTCCGCGATCATGCGCCAATTTCCCTGGAAAGACTGGGGGACGTCAAGCAGATGGAGCTGTTCGTGTAGCAATGTCCGGGTGAATAGTAAATAAAAAGTCTGCCAAACCTCCCACGGCTGCGTGGAGATCGGGCGGACTTTTTGTTGTGCGCTTTGCAGCATTGCGACCGGCGCCAAAGCTCAAGTGCGGGTGCGGAAAAGCGCAGGCGTGTAATAGAAAAACTCTATTCGACGAGTGGCAGCCTTAGGTGTTAAAATATTTGGAAAGAAAATCATACTTTATCAATATGAATTATATGATTTAAATGAATTGCGGTTGAAAAGTTGAATATGGATCAAGTGCTGCCATTTTGGAGGAGGAATACGAAAGATGAAATTCGCACTGTTCAGTCTGATGATGAATATTCGGAACGCTGTGACCGGGGAAACTTTGACGACGCAGCAAAAATTTCAAAATGTGCTGAAGCAGGCGGTCCTTGCCGAGGAGCTCGGCTTTGAAGCTTACGGCGTCGGCGAACGGCACGGCGCGCCGTTCCTGTCCTCCGCTCCGCCGGTCGTCCTGACGGCCGTCGCAGCCAAAACTTCCCGGATCCGTTTGCTGACTACGGTGACGGTTCTGAGTGTGCTCGACCCGGTTCGGGTGGCCGAGGATTACGCGACGCTCGATCACCTCTCGGGAGGGCGGCTGGAGTTGATCATTGGCAAAGGCAACGATCCGCGCCATTATCCGCTTTTTGGCATTGCCGAGGAGGAGCAATGGGAATCTCTGGCCGAACGCTATGCGCTGCTCAAGCGGCTGTGGAATGAGGAAAACGTCAGCTGGCAGGGACGCTACCGGGCGCCGCTCGATAACGTGACCACGCAGCCGCGTCCGTTTCAGCAGCAGATCCCGGTGTGGCACGGAAGCGCGTCCAGCACGCTTTCCACCGAACTTGCCGCTAAATACGGCGAGCCGATTTTCTCATCCAACAGCTTTCATCCTCAAAGCAAGTATAAGGCCCTGATCGATCATTACCGGGAACGCTTGGCTTACTACGGGCACGATCCCCGGAATGCGATCGTCGGCGCGGGCTGCGGCAGCTTGTACCTGGCGAATACCGACGAGGAGGCGATCCGCCGATTTCGCCCCTATTACGACGCTTTTCATTCGACGGCATCCGCGCAGCATAATCAATCGCCGTTCACCGACCTCGAGGACAACATCAAAAACGGCCCGTCGTTGGTCGGCAGCGCGGAAAGCGTAATCGAGAAAATACTGAATTACCATGATGCGTACGGGCATCAAGTGCTCAGCATCAGCGTGGACGGGTTGAGCGAAGCGGAGCAGCGCGAGCAAGTCGAGCGATTTGCGGCCGACGTCATGCCGGTGCTAAGGCGCGAGATTCCGAGCACAGTGTGGAACGATCCGCCGGCGCTGCGGCGGGAGGCGGTTGCGGCGCCGGCAGGCGGGGCGGGGTAGGAGAACCCCGGGTTTAGCGGCGAAACCGAGTGATGCGAGGCAATTTAACAATTTGCCCGCTAGAGGCGCTCATCCACTTGGCAGCGAGGGGAAAACCTGCAAAAGTACATCCTTTTGCCCGTTGGAAACGCTGGCAGCGAACAATTCCTGCAAAAGTGCAGTTTTTTCATCGAATACCCGGGTCGAGACTCATTTTCATCGATAATTCCTGCACAATCGCAGGCTTTTCTGCTAAACGAATCGTTTTCAACGGAAAAGCCTGCACTTTCGCAGGCTTTTTCGTTTGCCATGCCGCTTAATGAACAGCTGCGCCATCTTTGACGGCAAAATGTGGTCGACCGACCGCCGTCATGCAGCGCAGCACCGCGCGCTGGGAGCTGCATGCAGTGCCCTTCTTTTAGCTAATCTGGCAGAGTGGAACGCTGAATGCTATTTTCGGCGAGTACTCATTCACTTCTTTGTAAAAAATTATAAAATAAGTAAAACCCTTTAGTAGAAAGGGATTTGAGCGCCTAGTAATCTAGCAACCGGAAAAAATGTTAAAATTCTCACAGAATTACTCTATGAAATAAGATAATATAGGTCATTGGGACATGTGACAGTTCAACTCAGGATCTGTCCTACACTTGGTGTATGATTTATTTTACAAAAATATTTTTGCTGCACTAAGGCCCTGGTTGGAATTTTTAAACTACATACTTTGGAGGCAACAACATGAAGAAACGATTGGCTGGTTTGGTTTTGGCATTTTGTATGGTTTTGACAGGCGGTGGCGGTGCTTCTGCAGAGACGACCTACAACTGGATTGAAGGCGGCAAAAAAGTTGATTTGAAGAGCATGGCGGAGGTCGATCTTAGCAAAGATTTTGTATTTCTGAATGCGGCGGACACCATCAAAATGAAAAAAGAAAATCACGAAACGCCGACGGGCAATGAGCTTGGCAGCATTTTTCCTGTGGACGAAAAGCAATCGTGGGCCGTGATTTTCCGATATGAAGAAACCGGCCACATCAAGGATGCCGAAAAGGAGAAGATCGACGCCAAGGCGATTTTGAAGAGCTATAAAGAAGGGACCGAGGAAGCGAACAAGGAGAGGCAGGCGGGCGAGCGCATTTATGTGAAAGGTTGGGATATTGAGCCGTTTTACGATGCCAAGACGCACAATTTGACCTGGTCCTTGCTGGCTGAGGATGACAACAAAGAAGAGCTGCTTAATTACAACGTCCGCCTGCTGACGCGAAAAGGCACGATCTCGGCCGTCCTCGTCTCCGACCCGCAGCACCGTGAAGAGGATAAAAAAATATTGAACGAGCAAATTTTGCCGAAGCTGGCGATCAAAACGGGGCAGAGGTACGAGGATTTCGATGCAACGAAAGATAAGGTGGCGGAGTACGGCCTGACCGGTCTCATTTTGGGCGGCGCCGGGCTTGCGGTAGCGAAAAAGGTGGGGCTGATCGGTGTACTCCTCGTTTTGGTCAAAAAGTTCTGGTTCGTCGCCCTGATCGCTATCGGAGCCATAGGTTCTTTGGTGAAAAGGCTGTTCCGCAGGAAGCCCGCAGAGCCCGTTCAGAACAGCACCGAACAGCAAGGGGAATCGTCTTCGCAGTAAGACGGTCCCTTTATTGCAATCAGTAGGAGACGCTAAAAAAAGAAGTCGGTCTTTCGCGGTGAGATTACATCATCTAATTTGATCGAGCTCAAAGATGTTTTGTAGCTTTGTTTAAAATTACGGGTGATTATGTCTCTGACGAAGAAATTATCGGAGTTTTTTTCCCAACCGGCAATGGCGCGATATATAGCGCGAGCCTTAGAGCCGTAAGACTTAGGGGCAATTCAGCTGTAAATTTCTCTAATACTATCTCCGGTTGGGAAAAAATTGATAAATCCTTATGGCTGTAGTAGAATTTGGATGTGGATGATTTAAGAAAGCTTGATTTTATTAGCATTTAACCGTAACACTACGTGTATTGAAACAATTGCTGACGAGTTTTTCAATGTTCATATTTTCCTCATTTAACCGTAACACTACGTGTATTGAAACAGCCTGGGGACCGGATCGTCATGGATAGCAAGAACCATTTAACCGTAACACTACGTGTATTGAAACATCGGCACGCCAAACATTTGAGAAGCCGAAGATTCGATTTAACCGTAACACTACGTGTATTGAAACTATGCATTCGGCGCATGGAGCGAGCTTTTCAGAATATATTTAACCGTAACACTACGTGTATTGAAACTATGCATTCGGCGCATGGAGCGAGCTTTTCAGAATATATTTAACCGTAACACTACGTGTATTGAAACTTTGCTTTTCGACGATTGAAAGGAAATCGGGTTGACCATTTAACCGTAACACTACGTGTTTTGTAGTCATGTGTTCAATTTAACCGTAATACTAAGCTCATTGAAACAGCGTTCTTGTAAAAAGTTATCGTTGCCTTTTTTCGGTTTAGCCAAGCCGTTTCATGAACGGCTCATGTGTCGATTACACAGGTATTGCGACTCATAGGGGGGAATTCCTGTAAATTTGCAGCAATATTGCGAAGCAAGAGCATCAAGGAGCTGAAAGACGCATCTTGACAGGTTTTCTGCGCGCTGTTGCCGGCTGTGACTTACCGAGCAAGCTTTACCGAAAGGCCAGTTATCTCTCTGACCCAATTAACAAAAACAAATTTAGAAGGCAGCCGCGAGGCTGCTTTTTCATTTTCTGAGAATATTTTACGTTTTAATTTAATTTGATATTTACATATCTTACCATTGTATGATATTGTAATTTTATGCCATAAAAAGGAACTGATCAAAGGGGGGCAATACGCATAAGCGTTACGGTTGAATATAGCGTGGTACGCGTTAATGTAATTATTTCAATACACTAACGTAGCGTGTGTTAAGGTTATTACCAGAAGTATACAGTATTTTACAGTAAATCTCAACAGGTAATTATAGAAACAGAGGTGAAGCAAGATGTATGAAGAGCTTAGAATCACGCTTCTTTTAAAACAATCCTCACATCACCTGGACATACAGGAGCACATCGGACATTGGCTTCATCAGGCGCAGTTGTCGGATGACGGCTTCAAGCAAACCCATTATGACAGGGATTACAAACATCTCGCATTCAGCAGCTTGTATCCTATTGAGAAAGATGGGGTTTACCGGCAGGGCCGGGTTTATATTCTGACGGTACGCAGCCCTCTGCGGGATACGATCAACCGTATGAGAAACTGTTTGCAGCAATGCCGTGAGAACGCCTACTTTCAGTTGATCAGCAGCGAGCAGCGCTCGAAGCGTTTGGCGCACATTACGGAAATGATCAGCATCACCCCCGTTATCGTGACCATCGCGCATAAACCTTGGCTGCAGGAGAATAGCATCGAGCTTTTGATGCAGCAGCTCCATGCGAACGCCGAGAAGAAGTTGAGAAGCCTTGACCCTCACGCGGAGGGGCAGGCTGTTCAATCATTTATTCAAGGCATACTAAAAGAGAACCGTAAGCCCATCGCATTGCGTTACAAAGACCGCAAGCTGCTTGGCAATAAGTTGCGGTTGTTCGTACATGACGATCCATTCTCGCAGAAATTGGCGCAGATTGTATTGGGCAGCGGAGTTGGAGAAAAATCAAGCTCCGTAGGAGCCGGATTTTGCCTGGCTAAATAATCGTTCCAGCGCAAAGGAGGTGAATGGCATGATCAAAGATTTGGCAGCGTCTTTTGCTATGGCGAAACGCGAATTCCCTGATATTATCCAGAACAATTATAAGCTGAAGGAAGGGCTTTATGTTCGGTTGAACCCGGAACAGAGCTGGGCGGAGCAATCCGCGTTGTTCGAGCACAATCATCTGATCATTCGCGCCAAAGAGGAAGAACCGTCCAAAGCGGATTTGCTGAACTGGTTCAAGCAAAGGGATTACTTGAGTTCTCTGGTCGATATGAATAAAGCTGTCGACGGCAAAAAGCAGGTGCACAGCAATAATCCGTTCGCTCTTTTCGTCAAGCGGGATGTGTTTCTGGGAGAGAAGAAGGATGCCAAATTCAGCATGTCGGAAAATATTGAAAGATATTTGAATGCCGTGAGCGCAGAGCCTATTCGGCAAAAGTGGAACGAACTGTTTCCGGGCAAAGACAACGATAAAGACCCTATAAGCTTTTTTCAGGATACCGTTTACGCCGGGGCGCTGAACTATTTGGAAAGTCCTGTCCGCAGCCGATGGCTGGAACAAGTAACGCAATGGTACGAGCACAATGCCGAGCCGCTAGCGGATTTTATCCGGACACTAACATTCAAAAATTACGTTAAGCTATTTTTCACCCTCGATGATCCTCTCAACTCAGAATCCCCTTCCTGCGAGCAAGTCTATGCTTACGAATTCGACCTGTATCTCATTCCCAAAGTATATAACAGCAATGATTACAACCAAATTGTAGCCGGCGAGCTTGTGGGGCTTCCGGGCTATGATATGACGATGAATAGCAAGAAGCCTTTTTTGGAGCATAAAACGATGCGTGTAGAAGCACCCGACCGCGTTCCGCTGGGGCAAGCTTTGCTGGCGAAGGAAGCCACCGAGTGGCTGGCTTTGGCTTATCGCAAGTACAGAGTGAACAAACTTGGCTATGAATCCGGTTTTATGCAGGGCAATCGAACGCGGCTTGAAGGTACGTTTCATGTGTACATGGATGGCGGCTACAACGAACTGTACAGCTTCGAAAATGTTCCTTTTCCGGCCGGGGTCGATGTGGAGGTAGAATGGCTGAATGTTCTTGAACTGCGGGTGAAGGACAAGGAGCAGAGCGAGGAACAAGCATGGTTTCCGAAATATTATGAGCCGATTCAAAATGCCGAGCTTTTGCAGCAAACGATCAGCAGCTATTTTTTCCGCGGACGGATGAACGGACAGTTCTTATTTAACGAGCCCGATGTAAAAACGAAAGAATTTACCAGCGTGATGGCCGCTCTGTTCCTGCAAAGCCGGCAAGCTTTTCACGATTGGTTTGCAAAAGGCACGACGTTGACGCTGCGCGGAATGTTTGCCAAAGTAACGCTGCGCTTGCTGGAAGAACAGCTGCTTTATGTGGAATCGGTGCGTTGGACAAATCTGGCTGATGCTATGAATTTGCGATTATCCATTGATAAAATATTGAGAAATGAAGGAGGCGGAAGCATGGCGGATCGTATCCCGCATATCCTAGCTTCCCTGCGTGCGAAATTGACCGCAGACGAACCGGTGGCAAGCTGTGCAAATGACGGGGAATTTTACTTTTTGGCGGGGCAGCTGGCCCGGTATTTAATAAGTCAATCCGAGGCGAAGGAAAAGAAAGGAAATATGTATGAGCCGTTCTTGCGGGCTAGAACCAGCAGGCAGCTGAAAAACAGGCTGAAAGAAGCTTACATGCTGTATAAGCATAAAATTTTGCTGGATTATCGGAAGTTTAATGCGGCTTTTGCGATGATCATAGGCTATGAAACGGAGCAGGACAGTGAAGAAGATGCGCGCGAGCTGCTGTTGGCGGGGCTTTTTGCGGTTAATTTGATGTACGAGAAAAAGGAAGAGGAGTGAAATTTCGATGGCAAAACGGTCAAAACGGGTAATCGGATTGGTAGGCATAGTGAGCAGGATGGCGAATTGGAATGCGGATTTTACAGGGCTTCCCAAGACTACGAGCGATGGAATTATTTTTGGCAGCGATAAGGCTTTGAAGTACAGTATCAAACGGCTGTGGCAGGAGCAGGGGGAGCAGGTGCTGTATATTCGTTCGTACAAACTGGGCAAGGGTAAAGAGGGCGAGAAAATGCAGCCCCGCGATTTAAAAGAGCGCTACCAGCATTTGTTCAATGAAGAGGTGTCCAAGGATTCGACGACTGTGTTGAAGCGTTTGTTCTCTTGCATCGATGTGATGAATTTCGGAGCGACGTTTGCGATTGAAGGGCAAAATCTGGGCTTGACCGGAGCCGTGCAGATCGGGCAGGGCTTTAATAAATATGCGTATTCGAACGTCGAGGTGCAGGATATTCTCTCGCCTTTCCGCAATTCCAACGAGAAGAGTGAAGACAAAGACGCCACAACGATCGGGAAAAAAACAACCGTGAACGAGGCGCACTACATTTATCCGCTCACGGTCAATCCGACCCACTATGACGGATATATCGGACTTCCGGGGATGGACGGTTTTGAAGGTTATACGGAGGAAGCGTACGAAGCTTTTAAAGAAGGCGCCCTAACCGGGGCAACGGCGCTGAACACGAATAGTAAGGCCGGATGTGAGAATGCGTTTGGTTTGTTTATTGTGTTTAAAGAGAATGCCCGGACGTATTTACCGAGCCTGGATTCTTATGTTCGCGTCTATAAAGAAGACGGCCATGCGGGAGAGCTGCCCGGAACCGTATACGATTTGAGCGCTATTTCCCCGCTGCTTGCTGCGATTCAGGAGCAGATAGAATGTGTCGAGCTTTATGTGAATCCTTATGCTGCAGAGGTTCGACTGAATGCGGAGGGGCTGCGGCGTTACAACCTGTTCAGCAGGACTGAGCTGTAGGGCAGCGTGCTGCGGTATGTGAAATTAAACGTTAAGGGGGATGCCATGCGTGCGCTCCGATTTGAGTTGAGAGGCGAGACGGCATTTTTTAAAAAGCCGGACGTCAATGTATATGCTTATTTTACTTACAGCCATATTCATAAAGTCGCTTTGTTTGGCCTGTTAGGCGCAGTGCTTGGGCTTGGCGGGTACATGGAGCAGTACGACGAGAATTATACGTTGTCTGCGAACAGAAAGAAAGGGGAGCTTTTGAGGGTGTTTCCGGAGTTTTACGAGGTATTTCGGCGTGCCCGAATCGGTATTGTCCCGCATGGGGATCGCGGTTATTTTGCCAAGAAGATTCAAATATTCAACAATACCGTCGGCTATGCCAGCCAGGAAGAAGGCAGCGTACTGAACGTCCGGGAGCAATGGCTGGAAAAGCCGCATTGGACCATCTATGTGGGTGACGACGAGGGATTGCCTTCCGGCATCTTCGATAGGCTGGCCGATAGCTTCCTGCGATTGCAAAGCGTGTATATGCCGTATCTTGGCAAGAACGATCATCCGGCATCGATCGGGGAGCCGGCGATTGTCGAGATGATTGGGGCGACCCGGCCCCGGTTCATAGATTCGCTCCATCGCGCCGAGCATATCCGCTATGATGCGGAAGGAGAGTCTAAGCCGGGGCAGCGGCTCAGCTTCTTCAAAGAATTTATGCCCGTCGGTTTGAATGAGGCGAATAACGGATACGTTTATGAAGCACTTGTGCTGACGAATCAGGAAGTGGATGCGGATGATTTGTGCGAAAGCGATCTGATGAACCTATTTTGCGATGGGGATCGCATCATTTATTTTATATAGGCGACGAGCGGGACAGGGGGACAAACGATGGGACTGCGCGCATATTTGGCAGAGGGGGCGGAGACGCTGCTGCTGGCGCATACGGCCAGGGAGGGAACGGGGGCGCTTCCGGAAACGCTTCTTGACCATTCCAATCGGGTGCTGGCTTTTATGGAGAAGCTAAATGTAGTGAATGGCTTGGCGACTTCCGTGGAACGCGCAATCGACCGGTTGGGGATCGATGGTTTGCCGCTTGAACCTGCTGCTCAGGAAATGATCAAAACATGGTTCACTCAGGCGATCTATTTGCACGATCTCGGCAAGCTCAATCCGATGTTCCAAATGAAGCGGATGCGTAATCCGGGGATCGGGAAGCTGCGCATGCTGTCCGGCGATTCGAAGCATGCGCTGCTCTCGGCCCTGTTGTACCTGCATATTCATCTTCCTGACATTGAGCAAATCGAGCTTGCCGGCGACTACAAGCGAACCCGGTCGGTTCGTAAGCTTCTAAGGCATGTGCTGTATGTATTTGCTTATATCATTTCCCGGCATCATACCTATTTGGTCAGCAATGAAGAACTGAATGGCGACGGTTTGTCACGTTTTGAAGAAGAACTCGAAACGCTGCACAAGCAGCTTGTCCGCAATCCCGACCATTTGTATTATTACAGGTACAAAGAGCAGCTTTTGAACCCGTCGGGCGACACGGCGAACGGGCCAATTTATGATCAGATCAGCGAACGAAGGGGGCAGCGCTTAATGGATAAGCATGCGCCCTTTCCTTTCTATGTGATTACCAAATTACTGTACTCGACGATGGTGGCGTGCGACTTCTATGCCACCCATGCTTATGACAGCGGGGTTGAACTGCCGTTTCGCTATTTCGGACAAAACTACCCGCTTGGACCCGTGCTGGAGCAGTATCGGCAGACGGCTAATTATCATACTGTCCAGACATACCGCAGCGATCCCGGGTCGGCAGATATCGCGCCAATCAATAGGCTGCGCGCATCCTTGTTCCTGGAGACCGAGCGTCAGCTCAAGATGTACAGGAATGAATATATCTACAGTCTGGAGGCTCCTACAGGCTCGGGGAAAACGTTCATGTCGCTCAATCTGGCGCTGCAATTGCTGGATAGCGATCTTGGACTCAACAAGCTGGTGTACGTGTTTCCTTTTAATACGCTGATCGAGCAGATAAAGCAAACGCTGGATCAGATTTTTCCCGCAGATTTGCAGGAGCGCTATCGCATGGCTGTCGTGAATTCGGTAACTCCGATTGTGACCGAGCGTGAACTGAACGCCGACAAGGCCCGGACGAATGAGCATGGGGAGCAGGAGCCGGATATTCCGCTCGATTACAGGGTTGAACTCATGCAGCGGCAAATGCTGCAATATCCGCTTACCTTAACCTCGCATGTGAACTTTTTCAATTACTTGTTCGGGATAGGGCGAGAGTCGAATCTTGCTTTTACACATCTGTGCAACAGCGTTATCGTGCTCGATGAAATCCAAAGCTACCGCAACCAAATCTGGAAGGAAATCATCTATTTCCTGCACGCTTTTGCCGAACTGATGAATATTCGGATCATTATTATGTCTGCGACGCTGCCTCAGCTGGATCTATTGATGGAAGACGGAGCTGCGAAGACCTGCCCTCTGGTGCCGGAGCGTGAGCTTTATTTTCATCATCCGCTGTTTCGCGAGCGGGTGCAGCTGCATTTTGAGCTGCTGCAGCATAAAGAGATGGACGAGGATACGCTGCTTGAAGAAGTGATGGCTGTGCTGGATGAGCGGAAGTCCCGTGGGAAGCCGACGCGCTTGCTGATCGAATTCATTACCAAGAAAACGGCGCGGAGTTTCTATAATAGGCTGAGTGAATGGGGGCGGGACACGCCTGTTTTCGAACTGACGGGAGACGACAGCAACCTGCTGCGGAAGCAGGTTCTGAGTAAATTGGGCAAGGATGCGGCCGGGGAATTTATTTTGCCCGATGTGGTCGTGGTCGCCACACAAGTCATCGAAGCGGGTGTCGATATCGATATGGATGTCGGGTTCAAAGATATTTCGATACTCGACAGCGAGGAACAATTTCTCGGACGGATTAATCGATCTTGCTTGCGGACGGATTGCCATGCTTACTTTTTCAATATGTTTGAGGCTGGACAAGTGTACCGTGACGATTGGCGCACGGAGCTGGACCTGCGTTCGAGTGATTACCAACAGATGCTGCTCAATAAGGATTTTAGCGGCTTTTACCGCCTGTGCATGAACAGGTTGAACGAACAGCGTGCCCAAGGCAACTTGAAGCATTGGTCGAATCTCCTCGCCTCTGTACAAAAGCTGGATTATCCGGATATTGAACAGCGTATGAAACTTATTACCGATAAAACCTATACGCTTTTCATTGACCATGAAATCGTTTATACGAATGAATCGGGCCAGCTTGTGACGCTGAACGGCGAGCAGGTCTGGGAAAAGTTCAAGCATCTCATGGCTGACAAGGAATTGGACTATGCCGAACGTGTAGTCAGGCTCTCGCAAACGCGGGAGAAAATGGCTTATTTTATCTACAGCTACGGACCGGAGCGCAAGGGTAGGCAAGGGGAACCTGGGGTGTACAGCGAGCGAATTGGAAGCCTGTATTATGTGCCTTACGGTGAACGGTTTATGATCGAAGATAAGATGACAGGGGCTAAAAAGTTCGACCACAGCGCTTATGCGGCTGAGGAGGGGTCTTTATGAAACATTTGCTTCGATTTTACCGAAGATTTTGTAATGAACCGCAGAGTGAAGCGCCCGCCGGACAATCCATTGAACGCGCTTATCAGTTTTGGCAATATGATCTTGTATACAAAAACCGTTTCGCAAATCTATCATACCCATTTAGATCAATCGATCAGCTTCCTGCACGAGCCGAGTGACCGCAGGTTTTCATTGAGTCTCGATCTGGCCGAGCCGTTCAAGCCACTGATCGTATTCCGCACCATTTTTGAAGTCGTCAATAACCGTAAAATTCAAATCAGCAAGCATTTTGACAAGAAATATAATTATTGTCTGCTAAATGAAGCAGGCCGCGATGTGTTTATAACGGCGCTGGAGGAACGCCTTTCTGGAAAAAGAGCGGAAGTGAGTTGGTCATTGTGCCAAAAGGGAAAAATTACAACTACGTGATTTTGGTGTATGATATCGGGGAAAAACGTGTAGGAAAAGTGTACAAAATATGCAAGCAATATCTGGTCCCGTTTCAAAAGTCGGTCTTTCGCGGTGAGATCACACCATCTAATTTGATCAAGCTCAAGGATGATCTGAAAAAGGTAATCGATAAGAGCGTTGATTTTGTAGCTTTGTTTAAAATGACGGGTGATTATGTCTTCGACGAAGAAGTTATCGGAGTCCGTCTTCATAATCAGGAATCCATGCTACTGTAGCTTTTTTCCCCCGGCAATGGAGCGATTTATGGCGCGAACCTTAGAGCCGTAAGGCTTAGGGGGCGATTCAGCTGTAAACTTCTCCAACCCTATCTCCGGTTGGGAAAAAATTGATAAATCCTTATGGCTGTAGTAGAATTCGGCTATGGATGATTTGAAAAAGCTTGGTTTTATTAGCATTTAACCGTAACACTAGGTGTATTGAAACTTCAAAACGTCCAGAAGATCGCCGTTCTTGTTTGCGCATTTAACCGTAACACTAGGTGTATTGAAACTCCCTACAGAAGTCCAGTTGAGCGTGATCGTACTAGATTTAACCGTAACACTAGGTGTATTGAAACTGACCATAACGATAGATAATATTTCCCTCTGGATCAATTTAACCGTAACACTAGGTGTATTGAAACATCGAAAAGTTGACCGGGGTCGTTGTCGTCGTGTTATTTAACCGTAACACTATGTGTATTGAAACCCTAATAGCCTTGCTCAAATAGTCTGAAATTTGTGAAAATTTTAAATGGAACTCTTTTTTGGGATTGCCTTCAGCAGATTGAACTATCGTTTCTCAATTGTGGCACTGTTCTCCCCAACCATAAATATCACATCTATGCTAAAATTCAATCTGATATCTTTCATCGAGAGGGTGTTGTTATTTTGATTAGAAAAGCGTTTCTGAGTGATTCCCAAGAGATCGCTAGACTTTCAAGCCAATTGGGCTATCCAGTGGATGTCTCCCAACTTAATGAGAGACTCCAATATATCTCTAACCACAACGATCATATTGTTTATGTGATGGAATCAAACCACGTTTTGTTCGGATGGATTCATGCTAATGTACGTTTCTTAATCGAATCGTCACCATTTGTTGAGATAGTTGGACTTGTAGTCGACAGTATCTATCGAGGAAATGGGATTGGCAAACAATTAGTACAAGCATGTGAGCAATGGGCAGTAGAATCCGGATTCACAAAAATTAGAGTGCGTACCAATCAGACTAGATCAGATGCCGTCCAATTCTATAATCGAATTGGTTTTACAATTAAAAAATCGCAGCATGTGCTTGATAAAGAAATTTAGCGATCGACACCATTCGTTGCTTTTTGGGGGGGAATTTAACCCGAAACTCTTGAAAATTTAGTGTTAATATTCTCAGTCTTTTACCTTTATCCTGCCAGTTAGTTTAGCGGCCGGGGTCGAGCTGCGCATATGATCTCATGAATCCCGTCTTTTATCTAGGTGTGCGGGATTTGACGCTTACAAAAAGAGCGGAAGTGAGTTGGTCATTGCGCCAAAAGGGAAAAATTACAACTACGTGATTTTGGTGTATAATATCGGGGAAAAACGTGTAGGAAAAGTATATAAAATATGCAAACAATACCTGGTCCCGTTTCAGAAGTCGGTCTTTCGCGGCGAGATCACGCCATCTAATTTGATCAAGCTCAAAGACGATCTGAAAAAGGTAATCGATAAGAGCGTTGATTTCGTAGCTTTGTTTAAAATGACGAGTGATTATGTCTTCGATTAATCAGGAATCCATGCTGCTGTAGCTTTTTTCCCAACGGCAATAGCGCGATATATGGCGCGAGCCTTAGAGCCGTAAGGCTTAGGGGGCGATTCAGCTGTAAAATTCTCCAACCCTATCTCCGGTTGGGAAAAAATTGATAAATCCTTATGGCTGTAGTAGAATTTTGCTATGGATGATTTGAAAAAGCTTGATTTTATTAGCATTTAACCGTAACACTAGGTGTATTGAAACGATACATGCCCCCCATCATCCAGGTTTCCGCTTCAATTTAACCGTAACACTAGGTGTATTGAAACTACTTGAGCTTGTTTTTCGTGTGCTTCGCCAGCAGCATTTAACCGTAACACTACGTGTATTGAAACTCGACGGCGCGTTCTTGAGCGTGAGCATTCGGTATTATTTAACCGTAACACTACGTATTTTGAAACTCCTGTCTGATTCCAAAACCGTTTTTCTAGCCTAGATTCGAATTTTTTGTAATTATGTTAAAGTTAGGGGAATATCGGTAAGATAGCGAGATATTCTTCGTGAAACGGCGCAAAGGTTCACCCGTGCTGGCGTCAGACTATATAAGCAACAAAGGAGATACAACACAATGAACAAAGCGGCAAAAGACGCCTTATGGGCGGATGCGAAGAAACGGTGCGGATTAAGCAGTATAGAAATTCAGATGGCCAAGGAACTGGGCCTGAACCCCAAAAGCTTGATAAAAAACATACCGTCCAAGACACAGATGTGGAAAGCGCCCGTACGCGAATGGGTGAGAGAGCTTTATGAGAAAAAATTTGGCAGAAAGACGCCGATGGTCGCGTCTGCAGTAAACGCTGCAGCAAAACCGAAGCCTCAGCGAAAGGCCGAACCCGGGCAGCCGCTCGTCGCGGATGCGGAGTTGCCGTTCTAGGACTCTTCCGTCGGAGCTATTTTTCTATTGCATTCGTCGAAATCGGAAACGGAGGAGCAAGCTTGATGCAGCCAGTGACCGAATCGGCCGACGGCCAGTGCCTTCGGCCGGATACTCTTTTAAACAATACTTACAAAATCGGCAGCCTCATAGCTTCCAGCGAGCTGACGATTGTTTATTTGGCTCATCATGCCGCAAGCGGGCAGGAGCTTGCGATCAAAGAGTTTTTTCCGAAGCCGCTGGCACTGCGGGATATCGACGGCAAAACAGCCGTATGCCGAAAGCCGTCGCTGCGGGCGAAATGGAGCGCGCTGCTGGAAGCTTTTCAAAGAGAGGGGCGCATTCTGCGGCAGCTGCGCCATCCGAACATTGTCGGTTTTGCCGACATGTTCGAAGAGAACGGAACGATGTATCTAGTGACGGAATACAGCCGGGGGCAAACGCTCGATCACAGCTTGCGAGGCGGCGAGTTGTTGTATGCAGCCGACGCCATATACAAAACGCTGCTGCCGCTGGCCGCTGTCGTCGAAGCCGTTCATGCGGCCGGCGTCATTCACCGGGATCTCAAGCCGGGCAATATTATCATGACTGACGACGGCAGGCCGCTGCTGCTGGATTTCGGTTCAGCCGTGTACGGCGATCGGCGTTCCGGTCATCCGATTGTGACCTCATCCGGTTTTTCCGCTCTTGAGCTGTATTCGGAGAAAGCCAGGCAGGGCAAATACTCGGATACGTTCAGTTTTGCGTCGCTTCTCTACTATGTAATGACTGGAAATGTCCCCCAGGACGTGCCCCGCCGATTAGTGGAAGACCGGATCGAGCCGGTCAGACGGGTGAACCGGGAAGTGAACCCGTTGTCTTCGGCGATTGTGATGTGGGGGATGGCCGTACATGCCCGCAAAAGATGCCCTTCCATCAAGCTGCTCAAGGCAGCGCTGTATATCGAATATTTTCGCTTGAAACGAAAAGAACGCCAAAAAACCAACCCCCGTTTATGACAGGGCGTTGGTTTTTATTTCTTTGTAGCGCAGCTCGATTTCCGTGAGCCTGTCCTCGAAGGTGATGTAGACTTTGTCGTTGTAACGGATCGTTTCTTTTTTATTTTTGGCGATCGGCGTCCTGCCTTTTTCCACTGTGCAGCGGGTGTTGTGCTTGAACAGGAGAGTGCCGTTCTTGCCGGGTTCGATGAAGATGCGCTCCGATTCCGGCAGCGGTTCGTTCATATCGAGGCTGCTGAACAGCTCGCTGAGCCTTATCGCCCGCTGCTTTTCGAATGAGGACAAGGGCCAGTATTTGACGGGAATATCGTTGCCGCTCGCCGTATGGAGGAAATAGCCCTCAATTCGCCCGGCGAATTTGGGCTTCGGCCGAAGCAGCAGATAGACCAGCAGGCCGGCCAGAAGGGCCGCAAGCGCGATTCCACCGGCGATGTAATAGCGGGTCCACACGGAGTGAACAGTGATGCTCAAGACGGAAGTGACGGCGCCTCCCTCCGGATCTTTGGCGGTAATCGTTACCGTGGATGTCCCGGTTTGCAAAGGAGTGACGGCCAAGGTGCCGTTGTTTTCCAAAGCGAAGGCGGCCGATTTGCCGGTGCTTCCCGAATCGATGATATAGGTCAACTCATCCATATTGGCATCTTTGAAATAGTTCGAAAGATTCAATTTTGCAGCGCCATTTTCCTTGGTTAACGTAACCGTTCCGTCTCCTGTTGCCACCGGAGGCGTATTGGTTAATTCCAGCTCGCTGACCCCGGTTTCCCGGTAAAAGTCCTGTCCGCTGAGCAGAACGCGGGTCTGATATTTCCCGGAGTGGCGGAACGTCGCATCGGCGGCGAAACCGTTGCCCTGCAGATTCATCGGGATTTTTTCTTCCTGCCCGGTGCTCAAATCTTTGACGATCAGCTCGGATTTGACAGCTTGATAGACATCGGCATCCGCCAGCTTCGAACCGTCGCCGGCCGTTCGCTTCAGAAAAGACGAGAAGGCGGCCGGAATGCCTTTGACGGCTTGCGGAACGTCCACCCCGGCTTGCAGGCTGTAATTATTCAGCAGGCTGATTTTCACAAGATCGCCGGGACTGCCCTTGAACTTCAACAGATAGCTGCCTTTTTGCGGCTGGGGCATTTTCATCAGCGAATATTTGGCGGATTTGTAAAAACGAATGCGGTTCGCGTTGGCGTACAGCTGCGTTTCCGCAATCGGATGCTCGGAAAGCAAGATGATGTTCGCCTCGTTAACGCTTGAGTTCGGGATGCTGACGCTCACTTCCTGCAGCTCCCCGGTTGCCGTCACGGCAGCGACGGGGACAAGCACGGAACGGATCTGTTTGGCAAAAATTTTGTTGAAAATTTCTGGCAGATCAGCGGCGCTTTCCGTGATGTACGAGGCCCCGCCGGTCTTGGCGGCAATCGTCTCAAGCTGGGGCGCATTGACCGAGCCGTCGCGGTTCAAGCCGATCGTATAGATGGGGAAGCCTGCGGACTGGGCCTTTTCGATGACCCGTTCCACATCCCTATTGGAATCTTCCACGCTTCTTCCTGTGGATATAGGACCAAAGTCCGTGCCTCCGTCGGACAGCAAAATCATAAACGGCTGGGCGGAGCCATTTTTGCCGCTTGTCAAAAGCTCCTCCCCCCTGCTGAGCCCCAAGCCGAGATCGGTGTAACCGGAAAATTTCAGCGCCTCGATTTTTTTCTTCAGCTGTGTCTTTTGCTCCTCGGTCGAAAGCAAAGTCAGCGCCTGCTCGGCGACAACCTTATGATTGTAAGCCAGAAACCCGATGCGGGTGCGTTCGGTTTCGCTCATATCCATAAACATTTTAATGACTTCGGCGGCGATGCGGTCAGAATCGGTAGCGTTCATCGAATAGCTGGTATCCATGACGAACATCGCCGCCAAATCCGCATCGGGATCGCTTTGGGCGAGGGCGGTCCCGGCTGGCGGGCAGACGGACAGAGCCGAGAAGACGGCGATGGATACAAAGAAGCACGCCTTCCGGCATATCTTGATGATTTTGTTTGCAGCGAGCATTCGTTCACCTCTTTGTAACAAAAAATTTAAAATGAGTAAACCCTTTCCACGCAAGGGTTTTGGGCATTTTGCCAACAAGTGCCGTCAAAAATGTTAAATTATACACAGAATTACTTAGCATGTTAAGGTAATATATGGAACACTAGGGACATATTATTACAGAATATAGCATATGGGTAATAAATAATAATGGGGAAAAAGTCCTGGATTCGACAAATTATACATTAATTTTTCCAATGTTGACAAATTAAAACAACATCGCCTATGATGAATCCAAGACTAGGACTTATTCCCACAACGATTTGGAAAGGAGTAGGCTGTAAGATTCGCAGGCCACTGCTGCCGGGAGAATGGTTATAGCTGACACATCAGAATGGACATTATTAATCAGACCAATCGAACTATGTTGTTTGAGGAAATGAATCCGGAAAAGCTGGATCTCATGACCATAGTCGGGGACGTTCGGGGCATCGACAGCCTGAGCGACGACAAGATCAAGGAGATCAACCAGCATCTGCTTGTCAAAAGCTTTGACGAGTTTTTGGACAAATTTTCACCCAGCGTGTATTCGTTTTTTAATGCGGCCAATCAGAAGGTCATGTATACGCTGAAAAAGCCGGAAGGCATTTCCGATGACAGTGTCTCTGAAATCAAGATCGACCAAACGAACGATTTTCTGAAAATGCTGTTCACCTTGATCGACACGAAAAGAAGTCAGGGAATTACCAATGTGGACTTCAAATTTGAAAACTTGCTTGATATGATTTCGCCGAAGAAAGTGATGGACGATATCCGTCAGGTGCGCAAAGAAATACATTACATGTATGATTTGTACGACAAATTGGATGACGGCGATCCGAAAAAGCTCGATTTCGGCGACAAGCTGAACATCATGTTCGAAGATGCGAGCAAAAATTACAACAACGTGATGGCGATGCTTCCGCTTGCGATCGAGGACATCAAGACAAGGCTGCTCCTTGGAAGCGCGCAGGAGGAGAATCAGTCCGAAGTCATTCAAATCGGCCAGCTGACGATCGGGGAAACCGGGGAGCTGAAAATTATCGAAGCGCCCAAAAGCGACAGCATGCAGCTGATGGTTATGGACGAAAACAGCGGGAACGGGCTGATCGGCGTGTTTGAGGACGATTACGATTCGGTGTCCGATACCCCTTCTTCTTACGTGAAGGATCTTGTGGTCCGGACTTTCTGTCCGCTCCCTGCGGTGCAAAGCCAGATCGATATCGAGACGGAAGTTCAGAACTACAACACCTATCTTGAGTTTTACAAAAACGCCAAAGACGAATTTGTCAAAACGGTCAAGCCGCTGGTGGAAAAAATATTGGGCGTGAAAATGTTCTTCGACCAGTATTCGACCAAAAACAAAGGCATGCAGCCGTCGCTGCTCATTACCAACACGAAGCTGGACATGATCGTAAAAAGCAGCAACATTCCAAGGCTGGAAACGTACCTGAACACGGTCAACTCGAAAAACGATTTCTCCGATACGATCTGGTTCGGCATCGTTCCTTCCGTACAGCTGGAGTCCTCCGGGGCGTCGAAGGTCAGCAGAGAGCGCTTCAAGGGCAACGAGAAGGTGGTCAAGCAGGACGGCAACACGATGGAATCCTTGTCCATGCTGCTGCAGGTCATCAAAGATTATAAAGTGCAGGTTTTCTTCAGCTTCGAAACCGGCGAGGAAACGACGTTCAACAGCATGGCTACTTCCGGCATCGATAAATATATCGACAAATGCGGCGTGCTGGTCAGAAAAGACTACAGCGAGTTTGCCGTCCCGTGCGTGCCTAACTTCACGATTATACCGAAGGATAAGTCCGGCGTAATCATAGACAGCAAAATGCTGCAAACCGAAGAGGGCGTCAAGCTGTCGAAGGAGAAGGAAGATGTCCTCAAGCTGTGGATCGAAGGAGTCTATGTCGGTGCGGCTTATGTAGGCGCCGGCATTGTGGCGGCCTATCAGTGCCCTGAATACTTGCGCGAAGCGTTCAAGAACGTAAGCAAGGAATTCCCGGGCGTCCGCTTCGATATCGAAGCCGGAGAGAACAGTCTCAGAGCGATAACGACGATGGCGAAGGAAATTTCCGGTTTTACGAACAACATCAAGGATTCGATCAACAGGAAAAACTTCGGCTTCGTATTTTCCTCCGAGAACGCGCAGCTGCAGGGCAAAGACATCAAGCGGATTACCGTCTACAAGGCGAGAAGCCTCGCTTCGGCGGAAGACGGCTTCGACTCCCTGTACAAGACGCTGGTCAGCACCTACATTGAGCGCATTTTGCGGTTCCAGACCGGGGACTTCAAGCATGACAACATCGTCAAGTTTTTCAGCAACAATCCGAACAGCCAGAAGAGCAGGTGGCTGGGCACACGCGGCTTCGTGAATTCGATTATCCATGACGGGGACGACATGAGCTACATCATCGACGACAAGAGCAACTTGTGTCACATCGATCTCGTGTATAACGGCAACGTGAAAAACCTGGAGGTCATGATTACCAAAGGGACGACCCCCGTTAAAGCCTAATGAGCCGGATAGCCGCATTCATACAGGTGTTAAGGGGAAGTTTTCACAAACTGAACCTTCAGCATATATTCCGCAAGCGGACCCCGCTTTCGGAGCACACATTTATTATTAAGGAGGATTTTTCAATGGGATTCAAACTTAAAGTGGAAGGCGCAGAAACAATCGAGCTGGGATTGGACAATATCCAAACCGTCAAGTATGAAACGGATACACCGGACGATTCCAACGCAAGATCGACGGATGTAGGAGCTTTTCTGAAAATTTCGGGCAAAATCATTACGGCAACGGACGGCGACAGCGCTGACGACACGATGAAGCTGGCTCTGTGGTCGCTCGTACCGGCGGAAAAAGCCGATTGCTACAGAAAAGTGACCCTCGAAGTGATTGCAGCCGATCAGGTAATCCGCAAAATTTATTTCCCTAACGCCTTCGTTGTGGATTACAGCGAGCGTTTCGGAGATACCGAAGGCGTCGGCGAATTCACCATTTTCATCAAGCAGAAGAAAGATAAAACGGAATTCACGACGGTTGAAGGCGGGTATGCCGTTTAAGCGGCATAAGCCATATGCGAAAGAAAAGTAGGTTAAGGGGCAGCAGCCCCTTACCTATTTTTTGCAATTATTCTGGTTGCAAGGATGAATAAGATGAGCGATTATTACGAGCTGCTGGGTGTTTCGCGTCAAGCTTCAGCGGACGAAATCAAGAAGGCGTACAAGCGTCTGGCGAAGAAGCACCATCCCGACGCCAATGCCGGCAGCAAGGAATCGGAGAAGCTGTTCAAGCAGGTGAATGAAGCGTACAACACGCTGTCCGACGCTTCGGCGAGAGCGGCGTACGACGCCCGATTGAACGCGAGGAAGGAAGCGCCAGCAGGCGGAAACGCCGCTTCCGGGGAGCGCGCGCAGAGCGGCCGGCAGCAGTTCGACATGAGCGGGCTGGACAAGCAGTTCTCGCGATTTTTCGGCTTTCATCCGAAAGAAGGGGAAGCCGGCCTGAAGCCGAAAGGCGGGAAAAATCCCGTCGATACGAGCGCCATGTTCGATGCCTATTTTGGCATCAAGAAAAAATAATACCGGAGGAAGACGCAACGGGGGTAATGAAAATGAAGGATGCAACCGGGACCCCGCAGCCGGGCGCAGGTAAATCCGGCTGGGTCGCCGCAATCGATTGGATGATCGCCCTGACCGCGATTGCGGCTTTGATGTATACATACATATGGAATCCGCTCCTTGCTTTGAAATACGTCGTCGGAGGCGTAGCTGTCGTCTGCGCCATCCTGTACGGGATCAAGGCTTACAGGAAGCCGCCAATGCCGGGCGCGTACCGCAAAGAATCGGCGGGAACCGGCATTGCCAAGCTGACATTGCTGGGCGACGACGGCGAAAAAATCAAGGAATGGTTCATCCAGGGGGAAACGTCCTTGTTGATCGGCAAAAGCTCGGGCCAGCAGGAGGTTGAAATCGATTTGGCCGATGCGGAATACGCAGCTTTGATCAGCAAGCAGCACGCTGTGCTCAATTACGCCTCCGGGTCCTGGTATTTGGAAGATCTGGATTCGCGCAACGGGGTCGGGATCAAAAAGAAAGGATCGGCCGGCAAACAGGCGCTGACGGACGAGCAGCCGTATAAAGTGGAGTCGGGAGACACGATTTACATCGCCAATACGAGGCTGCTGGTGAAGTAAGCCGGGCTTTTTTGAAGAAGACGAATACGGGGGAATGGATACAATGAGTTTGACAAGGTGCGCCAACGGGCACATGTTCAGTACGAGAAAACACGGCAGCGTATGCCCCTATTGCAGCCTGGCGGTGGAACCTGCCCCGAGGGCGGACGGCGCGAGATCGGCGAGAGCGCAGGAAGACGATAAAACGATGCCGTATTTGGGCGAAACGGGCGGTGTGGAGCCCGTCACCGGCTGGCTGGTATGCATCGAAGGGCCGCAGCTCGGCCAGGATTACCGGATTATGGCGGAGAAAAATTTTATCGGGCGCTCGGAAGACATGCATATCCGCATTATCGGAGACAACACGATTTCCCGCCGGAACCATGCGGTAATCGTCTACGATCCGAAGAAAAGAAATTTCTATCTGCTGCCCGGCGACGCCTCGGGATTGGCTTATCATAACAACGAAGCGGTATATTCGCCCGTGGAAATGACGGCGTACGATGTCGTTCAGCTTGGGAAAAGCAAGTTTTTGTTCATCCCGTTATGCGGCGTTCATTTCGAATGGGATAGCGATGCGGGGAGGGAAGGATGAGCGTGCTGGTGCGAACCGATTTGCTGCCTTACCGAATTGTGCTCGCTTTCGCGTTCGTTTTGTTCGTCCTGCTGGTCATCAGGGAATGTCTCACGCGTGCGAAGCAAACACCGTTTATGTCCATCGGCAATGCGCAGACGATCGGCCGGCGTGCTGAGCAGGACGACTATTTTGCGACGATTTCCAATACCCACGGAACTATCGCCGTGCTTGCCGACGGGATCAGCGGGTTGTCCGGGGGCAGGGCGGCCAGTACCAAGGCGGTGACGAACTTCGTCAAGGAGTTTTTGAAGCTGGAGAGTCTGGAGGATGTTCCCGGCTATTTTACAAGAGCGGCCCGGATCAGCAATACGGAAATTATGCACAGCTTCAAAGGCGCGCAGGGCGGGACGACGCTGGCGGCGGTCCTTATAGCCGACGGCTTGCTGTATTGGGGAGCGGTAGGAGACAGCCTGATCAAAATTTATCGCAACGGCGAATTCATCGATGTCAACCATAAGCATATTTTGGAAACGGTGCTGGAGGAACGATACGTATCCGGCGAAATTACGAAGGAAGAAGCGTTGAACAGTCCGGTCAAGCATCAGCTGGTCAATTATTTGGGCTATGAAGGTTTCAAAAATATAGAGATCGGCGCAGAGCCCATCCGGCTGCACAAGAAAGACCGCGTGCTGCTGTGCAGCGACGGCGTGACGAATACGCTCACGGAAGTCGAGCTGGAGTATATTTTGTCTGAGCCGCTGACCGCTTATGACGCTGCCGAGGTCATTATTGAAGCCATTGAACGCAAAGAGCTTAAGCATCAAGACAATGCGACGGTAGTGCTCCTGGAAAAGGGTTGGTCATAGCGGGGGGAGGCAGCGATGAGAAAGGATAACAGCAATTTTAAGACGAGCTTTTTGTCAGAATCGGGAACATTTGTTCGCAATAAGGGATATTTTGCTTTTACGGAGTATGACGAACTGGCTTGTTGGGTCATCGCCCAAGGGCTGGATAAGGATACAGAGGCGGAAAGCGCCGAAATGGCCGTGAAATGCGTGCTCGGCAATTTCATGCAGAGGCCCAGACTCTCCCGGAGAGCGGTACGCGGCTATTTGCGCGAAGCGCACCTGCTGCTGCAAACGGAAAGCCACAGAGTCCGGCGCAAGGCGAGCCTGACCGTAGTCGTCGCGAATTACACGAAGATGATCTGGGCGACCGCCGGAAATACGCGGATCTATCATTTTCGCAATGGAAGATTGCTGGAAAGAAGCAAGGATCAGAGCTTGACGCAAACGATGGCGAATGCGGAGCAAATTTCGCAGGACGTCATGGAACGGCATGAGGAAAGGCACAATTTGCTGTGGTATTTGGGCAAGCGCGGAGAATTCCGGCCGGCCGTATCCCGCAAGTCCGCGCTGTCCGACGGGGATGTGCTGCTGCTGTGCACCTCGGGGGTATGGGAAGGCGTGAACGGAGCGGAGATGCTCGATGCCGTAGAAGAGGCTAAAGAACCGCAGGATTTGGTCGATACGCTGGAGGATGTTCTGCTGAGCAGGCAGTCCGGAGTCGTTCCGAACTATACCGCAGCCGCCGTGTATGCGGACAAGGTGTACCAGGAGCCGCCCAAAAACAGATGGAAACTCGTAAAAACGATTGCAATGGTGCTGATTCCCCTCATTTTGCTGGGGGGAGGGGCCCTTTATTATAAAGCGCGCGCCGTAAAAGCGAAAGCGGAGGCGGCGGCCGCTATTTTCGAGCATGAGAAGAACGGCGACACCGCCGTGCAGGACGGCAATTACCCGAATGCGGTCAAGGAATACAGCGAGGGGCGGAACGCGGCCATCAAGGTGGAGGACACCTTGCATAAGCAGCTGCTGACCCGGAAGCAGAGAACGGCGCAGCTGGTCGTCGACGGGGACGCCTCTTTCAAGGACGGCGACTACGCCAAGGCGCTGGCCAGTTACGAGAAGGCGCTGAAGGATGCGCGCTCGCAGGAAGATTACGACATCAAGGATCTGGAGGCCAAAATAAGCAGGAATCGTTCGTACCTGCAAGTCGCCGACCTGATGAAGCAGGGGGACGAGAAGTTCCAGGCGCAGGACTATGAAGGCGCCAAGGAGCTGTACGCCAAGGCGAAGAAAGAAGCGGGAGCGGTTTCGTTCGCCGGCGGCGAAAAGGAGCTGGCCGGCAAAATCGAAGCCTCGGACGCCAAAATGGCGGGGATTCAGAAAGAGAAGCGGCAATTGGACGCCGACAAGCTGGAAAAGAAGGGCGACCAAAGCTATGCGGCCCAGGATTTCGAGCAGTCCTTGTCTTCTTACGCCATGGCGCAGGAAATTTACCAGGAGATCGGCATGCTGGAAAAGGTGCTGGGCGTCGAACGGAAAATGACGAAAGCCCAGGAAAAGCTGAACCCGCCGCCTTCCGCCGCACCTTCCACGGCACCTTCCGCTGCGCCGCCCGCTCAGGCAGCGGCGCCGGAGGGAGCTTCCGAAGGCGCCAAAGCGCAGGCTGCGCCCGCAGCTCAAGCCGGCTTGGCCGGAAGCGGGGGCAAAAACGAGGGAGGAGGCAAGTGACCCATGATGAAGGACATCGTTCTGGACAGGCTGAACAGGATCGAGGATCTCGAACAGCGCAAGCTTTTGAAGAGCGTCATGACGGGCATCTTTCTCAACCTGGTGGAGTATCAGGAGGAATGGAACCGCAAGCTGGAGGAGCGGGTATTCAAGGAGGTAGAGGAGCGCGAGGAAAGCTATGACGTCTACGTGACCTTGATGCCGAGGGAGGAAATGGACCCGATCCACGAATTTTTATATCCGATGATTGCGGAGGATGCGGAGAAGAAAGTCAGCGATATTCGGAAGCTGCTGGCCGAAAAGCGTGAGCATGGGGAAGCGGTGCTCATGAAGGTGTTTCTCCAGTGCGAGTATACGGCGCTCAAAGGGCTGCTGAACGGGCGCAGCACGTTCCGGGGCGAGCTGGTCACTTCGCGCGGCAGCCATCCCATCGAAGCGCACCTCAGGCAAAACCTTGCCTATATCGGCGAGCTGGAAAAGCTGTACAGCGTTTTTCAGAAAAATAACGTTCCCTGGAAAACGGTGAACCACCCGTACGCGCACAAGTTTTTCGATGTGTGGTGGACAGGCGGCGGGGAGGGGATCGGCGAGGACGAGGACATTGTCGAAATCCGGGTTCATTTGGAGGAGTACGAGGCTTGCAAAAAGCTGGATATGGTTCCGATGTGGAACATAGAGCGGCTCTCGCTCAAAAATGTCGGATTCCCGATTCCGGCGGTGGACCGGGTGAACTTCGAGCATGTGCTGTCTCTTCGCAAAACGGGAGCGGAGCACGGTTATTTGGTCGACGGCGACGAGGAGCTAATCCGCTATATCAAGCGCATGCCGGAGGAGCTGACCGTCGTCTCGCCGCAGGAGAAATCGGGCATCTGGAACGTGTTCAAAATTACGCAGCCCGTTCCGTCCCGAATCGGCAGACTTCCTTATGGGCTTGTCTCCAATAAGCGAAAAGACAGCTTTACAGGCGGATTCGCCCGCAAACAGGCGCAGACCGTCCGGGCCAAAGGCGAGATTATCCGCATCGTCCATTCCTTCGAAGCTTGCGAATCGCTGGAACTGGAGCAGGTGGAGATCGTGGACAAGGCGGACGGCAAGGAAGCGACTTACGGCATGAACCCGTTCATCAGCGATCAAGTCAGGACGGAGAACGACAAGAAAGCGATGCGGCTCCGTTTTCGCAGGCGCGGCGAGGAAAGCTTTATCCTGCAGGATTTGATGAGTTTCCTGGTATCGGAAGTACAGATGTATTTTCCCGAATACAAATGCGAAGGGGAATGGGTTTGAACTACGTTTGGGATTTGGTCATCAAGGCGGAAAAATCGGGGATCGCGAAGCGGGAGCTTTATTTTGCCCCGGCCCGCACTTACTCCCCTTACATGGAGCTTAGTCCTGAAGCGCTGAATGCCGGGGTTGTCGACAGACAGGTTGAATTGAACCCGTATTACCGCTTTTTTGAAATATTCAAGGATTTGTTCGACATCAACAATCAGGAGGATCCGGAGCTGCGGCATGCGCTGTTCGATATCCTGATGCATTTTTTGACGGATATGGATTTGCGGCAGGGAATGAACAAGCGCGAGTTCTATATCCGTTTTGTGCGGCGGGATCTGGAGGCAGGCATATTCGGGCAGGATGTGCGGGACAAGATGAAGCTGCTGAGCCTGGAGGAGCAGGAGGTTGTAGCAAGCAATATTCTCAGCCTGTACGAGACGGGCGAGGCCGTGTATCTGCTGAAAGACACGATGCGCAAGCTGTTCAGCCGTTCCACCATTTACGCCAATTGCGAGGACAAGGATGAGCTGCTGTTTTATGTCGGCCAGGCGGAAAGCGATCGGGCACGCGCCAAGCTGGAGCTGATCAAGACGATATTTCTCCCCGTTCGCTTTCATACGCAAACGTACTGGGAAGATCATTTCGGCATCGTCGATGTCGAGGAAACGATGCGGATCGACCGCATCGCGATTTATTGACGGGAGGATGGGGGCTGCATGAAGGCCTATACCTACAAGTTGAATTCGCCCAAGGGCATGGGCGGCGAACAGGCGGAACGCCATAAGGCCACCTACACCAGGAGCGAACTGTCGGATATGACGACGCTGCAATTAAGAAACATTTGCCATAAGGAAAAGCTGGTCGAAGGACTCACCGGATCCTTGGACAGGGAAGTGTTGGTCCGCACGATTTTGAAATACAGAAATGCGGAAGCCAGCCTGCTGATCCGCAGCTTCAGGAAGGGCGGGCACGAGCGCGTGGAAGCAGCGCTGGGGCGCTATCTGAACACGCCGCTGCGGGACGCCGGCAGCATGAAAGTGCCCGCCCGGCTGACGCTGTATGCGGGGCAGAAGGCAGACCGGCGCGACAAGTACCGGATCGAAGCGCCGGGCGCGATCGGCGAGTCCAACGTGCTGATCGTGAACGAGCGGCAGGAGCTGTGCGGCCTGCTCCATCTGGTCAAAGACGCTGCGGAGCCGGGCGTCTATTACCTGTCGGCGTCGCCGGACATTCCGTTTCGCAAAAAGCCGAACAAAAATTACAGCTTCCTGTTTTTTCGCAAGCAGGATTCGGAATATATCTACAAGATCTATGATCAGGAGAAGCCGCTTCCTCCGGTCAATCTGCATTATTACCGGGTTCCGATCGCCGATCTGGAAATCAGGGAGCTGGAGGAGACCGACGCTGTGCTGGCCATCGATTTCGGAACCTCCAACACGACGGCTGGCGCTTATTTGGACAGCGGGTATGTCTCCTCCCCTTCCTCGCACAATCAGCTTAACGGCGCAATCCGGCTGGATGCGATCAATTACGTGTCTTTTCCCGATACGACCCGCAAGGAAGAAGAGTGGATCGATCTGCTGCCGACGATCGTCAGTGCGGCGGATTGCTCCGATCCGGCGAATGTCAAGTACCATTTTGGCTACGATGCGCTGAAATCGCTGAAAAAGAGCGGGTATACGAGCCAGGCGACGGTCTTTCACGGAATTAAACGTTGGGTGAACAGCTACGGGCAGAGCGAAGAAATCGTCGACGGGCACGGCAATGCCGCATTGGTTTCCCGAAGCGATATTTTGCGGGCGTATCTTCTGCATGTAGTGGGGACAGCGGAGCACCAGTTCAAGTGCCGCTTCAAGCATTTGCACATATCGAGCCCGGTTAAGCTGCGAACGCAGTATAACGACATGTTTGCCGAGCTGCTGCCGGAATACGCGATCGAAACCGAGCATGGGCTGGATGAAGGCATGGCGGTGCTTTACAACACGATTGCCGATCAGCTGGAGAAGCGCAGCTTTATGGACGGTGAGGAATACAAGGCGCTGGTGATCGATTGCGGCGGCGGAACGACAGATCTTTCCTCCTGCCGGTTTCGCATTGAGGACGGCAATCTTTCCTACAAAATCGATATCCAGACCGCTTACGAAAACGGCGATACCAATTTTGGCGGCAACAATATTACGTACCGGATTATGCAATTTATGAAAATCGTATTTGCCGATTACTACGGCAACCGCAAGCGCGTGACGGATATCGACGGCCTGATTCATATTCCGGGGACGGATCTGTACAGGCACGTGGACGAATTCGGCGTCGGGTCTGTGTACGAAGCGTTCGAAGCGGGCTACCGGGAGGCGGAGAAGCTGATTCCCACCCGGTTCAAGGAATATGAAAACCGCACGAGGGACGAGTACCTTCGGGTGAAAAGCAATTTTTACTTTCTCTGGGAAATGGCCGACCGGATGAAAAAAGAATTTTTTCGCAAAACCGGCATCGTCCGCAACCGGTTTGACGCCGACGGCGGAACGAGGCAGGAAAGCGACCTGAAAATTACGGCCGTGGACCGGTGGTGCCTGTCGCTCAGCGAGAACGGCGCGATGAAGGATGTGTACGATTTTCCGAACGTCGTGTTCAACATCAAGGAAATCAATCAGCTGATCAAGGCGGATATTTACGAAATCGTCCGCAAGTTTCTGGAAACCTATTACCAGGAGGGTCAGCTTCAGGACTATTCGATCATCAAGCTGACCGGACAATCGTGCACCATCGATGTGTTTCGGGAAGCTTTGAAGGAGTTTGTGCCGGGCCGCAGCATTGAATTCCGCCGGAAGACGGAGCATCCGGGGCAGGTGCCGGACTTGAAGCTGGCCTGCTTGCGGGGCGCTATCCGGTATTTGAACGCCCGCAGGGCCGGGACGATTGAGGCGAACATGACGAATCGCGCGCCTGTCGTCCCCTTCTCGGTCAGCGCCTTCACCCACAGCCGTGAGGAAAAGCTGCTGATCGGCGCCCAGGAGAGGCTTAGCCGCGTTCAAGGTTCGGTATCCCGGCCGTCCAGCGCGGCTGAGGTTGAATTGTACTTAAAGGGAAGCGACGGCCATGTGCGGCACAAGTACGTGTATGCCAGCGATTCGGGCAGCTTCACGCCTTCGCGGTACGAGGACATTTTTGCCGCATACGGAGCGAAGATTCCGCAGGACGATACCGACTCGATCGTCAATGGGGAAGTGAAGTTTTTCGTGTTCTCGGAGGAGAATGTCTGGGGCTTTCACGTGCTGCCGGTTGCGAGACGGGACGAGCAGCTTTATCTGGGCACCAAGAAATTTTTTCCGTTTGAGAACGATTTGTCGGAGCTGGACTTTTTTGACGGATGGAAGTAATAAACGCCGGGGGAGAGAGGGGGAATGGCATTGTTTGCGAACGTCCAACCGAATTTTCATAAAGGCCGGATATTGAAACGGGAAATGCTCGAAAGCCTGCGGGATTTTCCGAGGCGCTTTGCGGACCTGTCCTTCCGGGCATACTCGGACGGTATTATTGCGGGAGCGGACGTGACGGTAGAGGCGGAGACTCTCACGGTATCCGCCGGCATCGTCAAGCACGGCGGCCGGTTGTACATGCTGGAAGAGGATTTCCAGCTTCCATACCGCGCGACGGGCAGGGAGACCGTGCTGAAAATCCGCTTCGCGGCAGGCGAGGAGCAGCCGGATTTCAGCGTGTACGGCGCGGAAATCGTGCTGGAAGACGAGCCTGCGGCGAGTGGCAGCGAGCTGGAACTGGGTCGCTTCAAGTTAAAGGAAGGGGCGAGGCTGCGCTCGGAATATCAAAGCTTCGCCGACTTCGCCACGGAGTACAACACGTGGAACATCATTCACGCCGCTTACGCGGGAATTGGCGAGCGCAGCATAAGCCCGGCGCTGATGCGGTATTTTGCCGCCGAGCTGCTGGAGCGGGGCAGCTCTCACATGTACGACATCGCGTTTGCGATGCAGTGCATGAACCGGGAGCCCCTGGAGCGGGAGCTGATTTTGCGCTATTTTGCCGCCAGGCTGGGAACGGGCTACAAGCCCTGCGACAACGGACAAATTCATAAGCATCTGACGCGCATATTGAGCGAGGCCCACGGCGACAGCCGGGCCAAAGCGGATTTCCGGCACAGCGGCCCGCGGCGGATGATTGTAGATTAATGTATAGGCAGGTGGAAGCAATGATAATTTGGAAAGGCGCCGGAATACTGGTAATCCCTATCGTCGTTGTGGTTGTCGCGCTTTTTACGATAACAGCAAAGGGGTTTGCGGATAATTCTACGGCTTCAACATTAACCGACATTTTTTTGGGTATAGGTCTCATTTTGTCAGCGCCTCCCATATGGTATGCAGGAAAATATTTTAACCGGTATCGGGATCATGTCTATCTGGATAGTCGAACCGGAAGACAGGTACGGTTAGGCGTGCAGCATAGCTTGTTCTTTATACCGATGGAATATTGGTCCGTTGCTGCGATTTTGTTGGGTATAAGTGAGTTTTTTGTAGATAAATAAGAACAACTTGTCAGGTATCCGTTATTTGACAGGTGCTCGACCGACGTTTTTGGGTGCAGATGAAAGGAGTGACTGGATGACCAGACAAGAAGCGTTGCAGCATTTTTATGACACTTACGTCCAACCCGCTTACGAGGAGCAGTTGGATGAACTTGAACGCTATTTTAACACCTGCAAGGATGATTTGGCTGAACCGTTCATTCAGTCTTTTCGCGGGATCTGCATCCTCATACATAAGAAACAAGCTGCTGGAGAAAAGGGCAAAATCGGGTACATCACGTACTCCATGCGCCGCACTTATATATTGGAAAAAAAATACGAGCATCCCATTCATGCCTATGACCGGGATTGGTTTTTTGATACCCGGCCTTGCCGGGCAGTCTACGATTCCAGTTGGATTTTCGGACGGTTGGAACAAATGGAATCCGAGTGGAAGACGAAAAGTCGTCTTTATATGAACAAAATTTGGGAGACTGACATCGAGCGAATCAAGTTTCAAAAAGCGGCCGAAATGACGCGTTATATCACTCGTTTGGCGCAATATGCGCTGCCGCTTGCCGTACAATTGCCGGAATTTCTAAATATTGCGTGCGAAGACGATCTGGAAGTGTACACAGGCGAACATAAAGGAAGGATGGACTTGATTTACAGCAAGTCCGGCGGTGAAGAGAGCGCCAAGATTTTGCGCTACTGCGAGATTTTGTAATGTACCTCACGGGGGTTGACATATGGACTATTATCTTTTGTCCCAGGATAAGCGAATAGGGGACTATGCGGGGCCGATCGGTTTGTCCTCCATTTTTACCCGGAAAAGAATGACCTATTGTGAGCACCTCCTCGCCTTGGAGGAGGATGTTCTGCAATTTGATATACGCGGTGCGGATGAATACCCCGATTATATAGAATGCCCCGTCCCGCTGGTGTCGGATCGCCTCCAAGCAGTGCTGGCCTGTTGCGAAAAACGGATTGTATATAAATTGGTCATTTTAACTGACCCGAAGCGATCCAAACAAACGAAATACTGGTTTGCGGCGCCTGAAGCGATCCCTTGCCTTGCGCAGGAGACGCAGTGGCATCATAACGGCACTGTCAAAAAGCTGATTCTGGACCCGTCCCTGATCGTGCGTTATAAAGCGTTTCAAATTGCCGGTGTGATGGAACCTTATTTTGTCATTGATGAAGATATCGCCGAGTATGTCTTGAGGTTGGAGCCGCTTGGTGTGCATTTGATACGAATAGAGTTGAACGGTTGAGCCAAGCATCGGAAGGGAGGCGTTCAGGTGCAGCAGTTGGAACAAGCTGTGACTTACGGCAATTTGAAAATCATAGGTCCTTACCAAATAACAAAATGGTCGGATTTGCAAATAACGAAAACTATCAACACACACGGAAGCATCCGTTTGACGGCTCAAATTTCGGAAGAGCAGCAGAAGAACTATGCGCATATCGCACAAGCCGGAACGGAACTGGCCGTGTACGAAATGAACGGGGACCAGGAGGTGGTGCGTTGTCTTTTCAAAGGCCTAGCGACACACATTACGGTTACATGTGAGAGCGATAGTTACTTGATGCAAGTTGAAGGTTTATCGTATACGTATTTGCTGGATAAAACCCCTCAAAGCCGTTCTTTTCAAAACAGCCAAATGACATATGCCGATGTGGCGAGGAAAGTGATTGTGAGGTACAACGGCTCTCATTGTAGCGATCGGACGAACGGGGAAAAGTTGGGGAGATTGCTGCTGCAGTACGAGGAAACCGACTGGGAGTTTCTGAAAAGGGCGGCTTCCCGCCTGCAAACGGGTTTGGTAGCGGACACGACTGCTGACAAGCCCCGATTTAGTTTTGGCATTACTCGGGGGGGGGGGAGGGCCGGCGAGCTGGAAGGTATTAATTTTACGGCAAGCCAGCATCCTGCGTGGCGAGGTTTGACGATCTACGAAGTGGAGGAAACCCGGTATCTGGATATTGGCGATGAGGTCAAGTTCCTGAATCTGCCGCTCATAGTGACGCGATCAATCGCAACCATGAAGAAAGGCTTCCTGAAATATGACTATATCCTCATGCCCGAAGCGGGATTAACCTGTAAAATCATGGATAATTGTCGGCTGATTGGCGGCTCTATCGAAGGCAGAGTCATTGATGTAAGGGGAGAGCATGTCAGACTTTACTTGAGTGTGGACAAAGTCGAGCAGCCGAGGGAGGAAGCCGTATGGTTCCCGTATTCGACGTATTATACGGGAGGCGGAACCATAGGCTGGCACTGCATGCCCGAGCTGGGCGATGCCGTGAACTTGTATTTTCCCGGTTCGAAGGAGGAAGAGGCGGTCGTTAAGCATTCTATCCGGCAGCGGCCGCGGAAAGGCAGCGGCGACAGGATCAGCGATCCGGATACGAAGTACTTCAGCACCCGGACGAAGAAGGAGATGCGTTTCGGCAACGAGGCCATGGCCCTATCAACGAACAACGATGCAATGCTTGTCCGATTGGATCAAGCAACAGGGGTAGAGATCACTAGTCAGGGAAATATCACCTTCAACGCGGACGTGGACTTGGTCATGCATGGAGGCAACGTTCGCATATCGGCGGCGAACGAAATCAACGGGAACAGCAGGGCCAGCTACCTGCGCTTGGACGGAGGGCGGGGAGAAAGCCATTACAAAGCGTCGACCGTTCGATTGCTGCCGTTATCCCAAGCGGAATATCAAGCCTATTTGTCGCTGGAAGATGAGATGAATAAAGGAGAGATCTATCCTCCATGGGCGAAACCACTACTGCAGCAGTATAAAATCGCGTACTACCAGGCTCAGGCGGAAGGGGATCAGGCCGGTATGAAAGCGGCGGAAGAGAAGGCGCGGGGCGTTCGCGAAAAGCTGGCCGAGGACAACAGCATGCCTGAGTGGGCACGCAACCAAATGAACGATTTCACGAACAAGTGGTACGCGGCGGACGCAGAGGGGAAGAACGCAGACAAAGATTACTATCAAGGATTAGCCAACTCCCTGCGGGACAAAGTCAAGTACATCGGCATGATGCGCGATTGCACGGCAGACTCCTACAAGGACGCGAATCGGCTGGAAGAGCTGTCGGATCAATATTGGACGTTAAAGAACAGCTTGATGAAGGACCCGGAAACGGAACGGCAGTTGGAAGCATTCTCGCAGGAAGCCGACCGGATCAGAGATCAATATGGCATGAGCGACCGCGGCGCAAGGGAAAACCTGAATAAGCTGGCGGCGATGTATCCGAATGATTTCAAATACAACCTGCCGGTCAATGAGGACAAGTATGACAGCGAGTTGAATGAGAGTCTGTATGACTTTGCAGTGAAGTATGGTTTGGTCGGAACGTACACTTCTCTGGAGCTTTTGAAAATGCATGTTCATCAGGTGGCGAACGGCATTGCGCCTTGGCCGAAGAAGGCGGAGGAGCGGAAGGAAGCAAAGAGTTCCGATAGCTTGGCGAATCAAGGAACGGGGAGCGGCGTTAGTGAGCCAAAGCACTGGAGAGAGAAAGTGGTTGAAGAGGCGAAAAGTTGGGAAGGGCAAATACCTTATGTTCTAACTGCGTTAGCTCATACTCAAAAATTAGATCATGAAAACCCCCCGCCATATCTTGATTGTTCAGCCTTTTCATCATCCGTTTATATGACTGTTTTTGGTTCGAATTTAGATATTGGAAGAGATACATTAGCTCAGATAACTAGAGGCAGTGAGGAAAGCAAAGTCAAAGATCAGGTAAAGCAAGGTGATTTTAGTGGCCTTAAAGTAGGAGATCTGATTTTTTTTGATTGGTTTAATAAAGGGAGACCTGTTCATGTAGGGATTTATGTTGGAGACGATTACTTCATTAGTGAACGGGGAGATAACGAGAGTGTTACAAACATAGACCCCAATCAACACGTAAAGAAAGACAAATTGAATGCAAACTGGGGCGATGGATATGGTTTTATCAACACAAAGGTCTGCGCTGTAAACAGAATCATTCAAGATGATGGAACGATCTTAAATCAACGAAATGCAGGTAAGGTTCCTTTGTCCGGTTTTGATAATAATTAAACTAAAAGATATGTTTAGGCGGCATTAAGGTTAATTTAATGGAGAGTGGTCGTGGGTGGCTATTAAAAAATGGCAGTATATATTATTTATTGGAGTGGCAGTAGCTGCCCTGATCCTTATTTTTACTTTATATGAATTTAAAAATGCCGGAATAGAGCATCGTGCCACTGTACTGGTCCAGAGCCCGAGTCCGGATGGAAATGATAAGCAGATATCAGAGAAAAGTGACATAACACCTGCCGATAAACAAGAAACGAACTCGCAGGCAACAACGCTTAACTATAAAAACATGAAATATGCTTATTCTATCGATTTCCCTGATGATTGGAAAGGTAAGTTTACTCTTATTGAAGATGATCAAAGGACTATTTTTTATTATTTACCTATAAATAAATCGTTAGAAAAAGAATTTTTATTTGGGATATCACGGTGGGGCACAGAAAAAGAATGGAATGAGTGGTCGAGTACAACGGGGAAAGATGGAGGATACCCGTTTAGGAAAATAGGAGTAATCGACAATTATGTATTTGTTGTAGAATCACCTACAGGGTTTCCATATGATATTCAAATTGCAGAAAAAAAAGATGACGCAGAACAGTTTGAAAAGATGATTCGTGAAAAAAGCAATATCATGAAAACATTTAAAAAGATAAGCATCACAAATGAAAATCCGATAAAAGGTTCTCACGCAGCTGAATGAATCGATCCCCGAACTATTTAAGTCGGGAACATGTACTCAATGGCGGATACTATTTTCCTCTACTTGGTAATATCCGATTATTCGTATATTTACTCGCAAACCGACGAGTATAGCAAGGCAACCGTTAACTAAATTTTGGAAATAACGCCAAACCTCAAAGGAGCGATCCGAAATGAGCCATAATATGCCAGTCATCAGATATAACGGAGAAGAGCTCGTGATATATGAGATCAAAACCATAAAAATTGTGAAACACATGAACCGGCACGCCAGAGCGTATTTTAGCGGAACGTTAACGTTGGAGAACAAAGACAAGTTCGTTAACAACATAAATTCGGAAAGCTTGCTGGAAATCGGTTATTACGAAGCGGGTGCGAGTGTTGAAAGCAATGAGAACAAGTCCCCTATGCTGTTTTCAGGTACGATCAGCAAGCTGAGCGTTCGAGCCTCGCAGAATAATTATACCCTTACGGTATCTGCGGTGTCGCTTAGCTATCAATTGGATATTAAGCCTCGAAGCTGTTCGTTCCAAAATCTCAAGATGACGTACGCGGATTTGTTCCAAAGCGTGCTGGATAACTATAAGAAAGATAGAGATTCGCATCAAGCTCATTATGCGGATGTCGGACACAGCGACAATCTGGAGGGGCAGTGCCTGGAAGAACTTGCTTTGCAATATCACGAAACCGACTGGGCGTTTCTGAAGCGGATGGCTTCCCGATTGGGGGTGGGCTTAATTGTCGGGGCGACCCTGGACAAGCCTTATGTTCATTTTGGCTTGCCGCTGGCCGATTGCATCGACGGAGAGATGACAGCGCATGACTACTCCGTCACCAGAAAGCTGGGCCATTTCAATAACAAAGACGAGGAAGAAAATTTGCTCTACCATAAGGTTCGTACGACGGAAGTGAAGGAGTTTTATACACCTGGAAAAAAAATAAAGCTGATGCTACCGGAATGGGATTTGGATCTTTATGTCTACCAATCGGTCACTACTTTCGAAAGCGACTGGACGCATGATTGCGTGCTGACAAGCAAAAGCGGATTGCTGCAGAAGCGATCGACCAATAAGAGCCTGCAAGGCGTGTCTTTGAAAGGGCGAGTCCTGGAGCTAAAGGAAGACCAGGTAAAGGTGCATTTTGACATGGATGAAACGAAGAAGCCGGAACCGGACAAAATGACCTGGTTTCCTCATGCCACAATGTATACGTCGGAAGGGAATACGGGCTGGTATTGTATGCCGGAAATCGGCGATTCCGTCCATATATACTTTCCGACGGGTGATGAGAAGAATGGTATCGTGACGCATTCCGTACGTATGAAAAATGCCGGAGGGGATATGATCGCCGACCCCGCAGTGAAAATTTTCATGACCAAGTACCGGAAGGCGATCATTTTCGAGAAAAATGAAATCATAATTACCGGCAACGATAATGAAATGCTGATTCGATTGATTGATGAAAAGGGCATCGAAATCCGTAGCACAAAGGATATTCGGATCAAGGCTGACGGCGATCTGATTCTGAATGCGGGCAATACGGTGCAAATTACGGCGAAAGAAGCGATCGGGATCGCCAGCAAAACGAGCCTGATCGAGATGGACGGAGAAACCCAGATACGCGGAACCAAGGTGAAAATGAACTAGGCGGGAGGGAGAGCCATGACCAAGGCAACGACAGGAGCGCAGGTGCGGGAACAAAAACCAACGATCGCGCAGCGGATTGCTGATATAAAAAGAGAGCTGAACGCCGGAAAGACGCCGCTGATCGTCACCCATGAGGAGGTGTCGGGTGCAGGGGGCGGGGTGAGCGAACGAAGTTATGTAGTGGAGGGGGCTGTGTTGTCCTGCACCTGCGGCAGCGGCAGCAGCCAGTTGAAAGCACCTGCGAACCGGCAGGTATTCATTAACGACAAAGCGCAGTTGAACGTGGCCGATTCCAAGCCTCATGAGAATGTGCCGCCTTTTGGAAATTGCTCGAGTCCGGATAACCCCACCGTAGCCGAGGCGACCAAAGCCAATAACGGCCGGTTACGACCGATGCCTTGTTCACCGATGATCGCGATGGTATGGGCAGGGGGAGAGCAAACGGAAGTTTGGGTTGAACAGGATCAAGCCTTGTTAAGCTGTTGTGTAGTAACCTGCATGTATAAGGGCATGATTCGCATAACCGACGATGGCCAAGGGCAGACGGTAACCCCGTCGTCGGCACAAGAACAAGCGGAAGCGACGCTATTGCTGAATATGGCCGCCAATGAAATGCTGTTGAATTTGAAAAAAGAATGGAAAAACCCCAGGGACAAAGCGGAGGCACAGGCTGAAGAAATTCGAAAAAAAATGGGAACCGTGACGCTGGAGGATGATCTAAAGGATGTAGAGCGGTTGGTTGGTAATGACAAGATTTTGGAAGCGAAGAAGCTGTATGCCAAGGGAAACATAGAGGAAGCCCAGGAACTGGCGCGAATCGGTCGCAGCATGGGCGGTACGATCACGCTGGATGATGATTTAGAGACGGCCCAGCGAATGGTAGCCAATGAATACCTGTATATGGCCAAACGCAAATGGGAGGAAGCGAACCAAGCCGGGGATCGGGATAAGAAGGCTCTGGCGGTGGAATTGGCGCAAGCAGCCCGCAAGCTCGGAGGAACGATCACCGAGGATCACAGTCTGGAAGAAGCCAAGCGGGTCGTTGCCTACGAACAGAGCCGGGTTGAATCGAAATACGCCAACAATCAGGGAAGGGCTTGGAACGGATTTTACGATATAAACGAATGGGAGAATGAGGCGCAGTATTTGTACGGTCTGACCCAGGAACCAGGCGGCAACCATTGGGCAAACAATCGGTTGTACCTGGTGGAGAAGGTGCTGTACGGAAGCCGCCAAGAAGCGAATTGGGCGTTTGTGGAGTATAAAAAGCCTGTTGACGCTGGTGCGAAAAGCACTGGGAATACAAATGAGAATCGCAATTCAAATTCTGGAGCGCAGACGTTTGATGGAATACTAGCTGTTCCGACGGAGAATCAAAATGATTATCCACAAGGATCAAAGTTACAACGATGGGGCTGTGCGTTAGTAGCAACAGCAGCAGTTTTTAATTATTTTGGAGCAACTACTAATGCAAAAAAACTAAACGAGACTCTGGATGTAGTTGATTCGAATTTTAATATTAATTGGAAAATTGCTGCTGAAAATGCTAGTGAAGGAAAAGCAGTATTAAGTCTTAGAAAAACAAGTAATCCTATAGGAGCTTCTGATGTATTTAGTAAATCTCTGGAGGTTTATTCTAAGGGTATTCCGCCCATAATCAAGCTGGCGCATCCTAATCATGCAGACTGGACTCATTTTGTTGTAGTTGTTGGAATTAGCGCACAAGGGAATTCTGCCAACGACTTCACCGTCATGGATCCTGATGGAGGAAGGGTTGTTAATCTCACAGAGACTAATAAGTATAAAAAAGGATATAGACCGGTTGGAATTGTCATATATACTCCCCGAGAGTGAGGAATTGCTGTGAAGCATAAGAAGGTATGGATGACAGGAATTGGGAGTTTGTTGATATTAGTTTTTATGGCTTTTATCTTAAACTCTTATAAATCACAGAATGTTAGCGTCACTACCACAACGTATTCTCCTCATGCAAGTGATAACAACTTAGTGAAGAATAACAGTATTGAGGAATCGACTAATAGAAACGAAGATGTGACTCATCAAGAGAAAGGTGATATGCCCAATAACCAAGATGATTTGAAAGATGATTTTATCAAGGCATTAGTTATGAAAGCCGCAGAGCGTTACTTCAATACACTAAATAGAGGAGCTTTGTATAATAATGCAAAATGTGACGATAGGACGATAACTGTGAATGGAAAGGAAGGATATGAATTCTTTTGTGAACCGTTGGATACGATTGACAAATTAAACACCTATTTATCGGAGGTTTTTACAGATAAAATTGTAAAGCAATTTATTGATAATTTAAGCTTAGTGAGTGTTGATAATAAAATTGCAATGCAAGGCTTAGGAGTGGTTGGGGGTGCTGATTGGGAAAATGCGACGTTTAAATTAATCAAACATGAAGGGAATTATTATACTTATGAATGCACTGTACCGCTAGCTGCAAGTGATGATGTGGATCTTCGCGAAATAGTGTTATATAAGGGTCCAAGAAGCGAATGGAAAATTGCAAGTGAGCCAATTCAGTTAAAATAACAAGGAAAAGAGACGATCCAACAATTTATTAATCGATGAGAAAAGATTATATCAAATCGATTACAAGTTAGCTGGAGGATTTTGAGTTATAGTACATAGAATACACTACTTTGAAATTCTGTTACGAATTGCATAAATAGAAAGTCAGGAGTGAAGTAGATGATCAAATGGAAAGAACCGACGTTTGAGGATAGTCCATTGTTAAAAAAGTTAGCCGCGGCGAACGCCCGCAGAAAAGCGGAAGACTACGATTATGAAGAAGAGCAGAAGGAACTAGGCATCACTTACCCGGATTGGGCGAAGGAATGGATTAAGAAATACAAGGAAGCCTGGTATATCGCAGAAGCGAGCGGAGATCAGGTGAGTATGAATCAGGCGAAGGCACTGGCAGATAGCCTCAGAGAGAAACTAAAAGAGATAGCCAAAATGCCGGAGTGGGCGCAGCAGCAAATGCAAAAAGAGACGCTGCGATGGATGGAAGCGAACGAGGTAGGAAATGTAAAGGCCATGCGGGCAGCAGGTGAAGCAGGACAGGGAATCCGGGACAAGTTGATAGAAATAGATAGAATCAAGCAAAAGTTTCCGGAAGATGCGAAAACGTTAAATGACTTAACGACGAAGTGGTATTATGCAGTTGATAATGATTCCGTTCCATACGAGGATAGTAGAAAATATTCGACTCCAGAAGCGGCGAAAGCGGCTTACAACAAGGACGCCCGAGAGATCGTTGCGAAGCATGATGCGCCGAAACAGGAGGAGAAGAAGGTAGTTAGTACGGGGTCTCAGGGGGCGGGTAATCCTAGTTTTAATGAAGGATTTGCCTATGATTGGACTGGGAAGTATGTTACTGACGAGTTTAAATTAAAAGTACTTGACATAAGTGAAAAGCTTCAGATGAATCCTGATTATCTTATGGCAATAATGGCATTTGAATCTGAAGGTATAAATCCAACTGCACGTAATCCTTCAGGTGCAACTGGGCTAATCCAATTTATGCCTAGTACAGCAAAAGGCTTAGGAACAACGACAGATGCCTTGGTAAAGATGTCAGCTATAGAACAGTTAGATTATGTGTATGAATATTATAAACCTTATACAGGTAAACTTCATAGCATATCTGATGCTTATATGGTTACATTTATGCCTATAGCAGTTGGAAAATCTGAAGATTATTTACTGGGGGCTAAAGGTTCAAATAAGATATTCTATGGTAAAACAACATATGGTGATATTTATGCTCAAAACTCAGTTTTAGATTACAATAAAGACGGTAAGATTGAAAAGTGGGAAGCTGCCCAACAAGTTGTAGACACAATGAATAGATATAAAAAAATTGAATAAGAAATGGTGGGGATTAGATGTGTAAATCAAAAAGAATAATAATTAGCTTGATTTTTGTGGTATTGTGTACTTTGTTTGTAGGATGTACAAAAACAGATACAAAATTAAGTCAGCCCCCAACGTCTAAACCAGATTATACATCAATTGTTACCAATCCAATTTTTACCAATGAAAAAGAGCTAAATAAGCCGAAGGATGATACCACTAATAAGTTTTCTCCAACTTTAGAATTTTGGATTGGAGGCTATAAATTTTCTGAATTTGCCCCTCCAAATCAGAATATGTTTTACGGAATTTCTCTATATAAAGAGAATGACAACTACTATGCAAAAATAAGTATTGACGGATTTCAAACGATTCAAAGATTACAAGCGAAAGTTTCAGGCGATGAAAATTCTATAAAACTAATTTTCGAAAAATATCTCCCTGATAATCAATTTGAGCCATATTTTGCAGGGGATATTCTATTGAGTTTTGAGAAGAAAAACTCCAAACTGTATACTACTTGGGGGAAAATTCAGCCGATGCTTGAGAGTAATAGTAAATCTGGTGAAGTTTACTTTGAGATTGCGCCATAGTAATTTTGTGGAGAGTTGTAAAAGACACAAATGCTCTTAATGACAAGACGTAAATCATACAACACACCAACAATAATACCACAATGCGACTAACCTCTCGCTAAGTGAAGTTCAACTTATATAGAAACGGTTCGCACGGCTATTAATGACGAACTCTGGTATAAAGGGGAGTACTCCGAATTTAAGGGCTTTGAAAATCAGCTTATTTACATATCTATATATCAGCGTGCACAGGACGAGAAGGACAAGATGGTTTAGTTCGAACGGCCTACACCAAATGGGGACTATATCGCAGTGGAATTCAACTAACCAAGAACGGATACGATAAATCGCTTAATAAGTACTATGTTAGATTATGACAAAGAGAAGCTAAGGTCTAATTTAAAGAGTCAAAACCCAGTAATGAATGCTGAGTGGAAAGATAATGGTATGAATAGTTTTGTAGATAACGGAGATTCTTTAAAGCAAATCTCAAATGCTGTAAATCGTGGGCCGGCTAATAAAAATAGTCAACGAGACCCTAACGGATGGCAGGATAGACAAAGTGCCTTTGAACTTGTAAGTAAAACTATAAATTAATAATTGTAAATTATTAGTTTTTATTACAAAAAAGAGAATTAATGGATTAAGAAATACAAGGAAGCCTGGTATATCGCAGAAGCGAGCGGAGATCAGGTGAGTATGAATCAGGCGAAGGCACTGGCAGATGGCCTTAGAGAGAAACTGAAACAGATGGCCGAAATGCCGGAATGGGCGCAGCAACAAATGCAGAAAGAGACGCAGCGGTGGATGGAAGCGAACGAGGTAGGAAATGTAAAGGTCATGCGGGCAGCAGGTGAAGCGGGACAGGGAATCCGGGACAAGTTGATAGAAATAGATAGAATCAAGCAAAAGTCTCCGGAAGATGCGAAAACGTTGAACGATTTAACGGCGAAGTGGTATGCCGCGAATGATAAATGGATCGTAGAAGGAAAGGATTTCAGCCAGATGGCTGAGAGAGAGGCTATTATTAAGTCGACGAAAATGCAGTATAGCAAGGACGCTCAGGATATAATAACGAAAAATACGACGCCTCAGAAACAAGAATTTGCTTCGGAAAATCAGATTAAGCAAACACAACAAGCACAGCATGCTGACATTGCAAGTAAAGGCGAAAGTATTGGCGAAACACTCTACGGTAATGTGGATGTTTCTGGAGTGGGAAATAAGGTAGAATCAAAAAACGATTTAATGAATCTTGAAGAAAAAGATATACTAGCACGAACAATTTTTGGAGAATGTTGCAGCGGTGAAACCGATTTTGGTCAGGAATCTGTTGCGTGGACTATTATTAATAGAAAGATGTCAGGAACACAAACATACAAAGAAGTAGTTTTAGCACCGGGACAATACGCAGCTGTAACGGGGGGAGCCGTTGATACTAATTTAGCGAGAGATCCACTTAAAAAATCTGGAAATTTGAATGCATGGAAAAAAGCAGTTTTTATCGCAAGCTTAATAATAGATGGAAGAACGAATGAAATTCCTAATAAAATTGGTGCAGGAATGTACTTTAGAACTTCTAGTTGGTTTAATCCTGTTCCTGACCCTAAGCATGTTCGAATCTTAGATAATGGTCAGGTTCAGTTATTAGCAGATGGAAAGTGGAATAGCATTAAAGATATTAAGACTTTTGGTGATAACACCTATTTTAATTATGATAGTCAATGAATTTAATTTCGAACTTCAAATTCGGGGTGCAGAATGAAAAGAGTATGCAAAATTATCTTTATCATTTTCTCAGGGGTAGCAATTTTAATAATAAATGCGGCATGTAATAAGAATATTACTTCCCCCGTCATGACAGAAAATGATTCACAAAAACAAACTAATCGAGAGTCTATTTCGCAAGACAGTAACGTTCAAGAAAGTGATCCGTTTTTGGAAGTTATTCGTACAGCTATTAATGACGATATTTGGTATAAAGGGAAATATTCGTACTTTAGTGCTTTTGAAAATCAGATTACTCCAATTTCCATATATCAAAGTTCCGTAGGCAATAAGGATATGATGGTTTTATTCGAACAGCCTACAACAACTAAAGTTTATGTGGCAGTAGAATTTTGGTCATCCAAGAAAGGCTACACTAATGAAATCACTAATTTCAGATTAGCTCCAAACACAGAGCAACTTAAATCTCTCGTTGAGAAAGAAAAGTACCAGTTAGTAAAAACCACTCAATTAAAGATAAAAAATGCTTATCAACCTGAATACCCGGCTTTGACTTCTGAGAGAAAAAGGGTTATTGAAGCCATCGAACGGTCAATCGTGGATGAGCTAAAGGACGATAGTATATACCCTAAAGGTGTATACAAGTATTACATTCGAAATTATCGGGATATAGATTATGAAACGAAAGTGGTAATTGAAGGGAATGGGATAACATGGAAAATCAATGCAAGTGTAGAGAGCAGCACCCAGAGTGGTCTAGTGGGTAAACTGTATGAGATCAATAATTCCGAAGCAGAGTTATATGAGATAAATCAATTTAAAAAGGCAGCTGTTGCAACTAAAGAAATTAGTAACAAATAAGAATATAATAGTAAAATTAGAAAGTAATGTTATTTAAAGAAGGTAGACTGTAACCAATATCCGTAGAAGCGAGAATGAGAAGTTGAGTATGTACGAACCATAAGAAAATACTAGTTTCATATTGCTACTTTGTTTTTTGATTGTATTCAGTTCATGCAATGTATCAAATAAAACCAAGGACAAAGGGGGGATTTTGAGAAAACAGGCAGCGGATTCAAACTTCGAGTTCTTATGGAACTCTAATAACTAAGTCCCTTTTAGGGAGGTCGAATTTGTGCTCATATTTTTTAAAACAGGAGGCAGTACAATGAATGTGTTTTTGGTAGCCAAGGTTGCATGCTTCGTAGCCGGACGCCCGTTTTAAGAAAGCGCGAAGAACTGGTGCTAAAGCTTAGTCGGGGCATTTAGCTGTTCAGTTATTTAGGGCTGTGTCTCGGTATCAGTGTATTGGTCATGCAGATGTTGGTGGAGAACGAACCGGAAGATGCGGCGTTCATGCTGCTGATCGGGGTCATATGTACGGCGCTTTACTTTATTTTGACCGTACATGTCACTTTTCCTAAGGTTATCGTCTCGGAAAAGGCGCTGAATGCCTATCGTTGATACGGTGTACGAACCACAGAACTGCAAGAGATTGCGGAAGTGGGCTACAGCCGTTTCTTCGGAGGGCGGTTTATTGTGAAGGGCGCCGGAAGAAGCCTGGCTGCGCCTGTCGATCTCGTAGACATGGAAGAGGCGATTGCGCTGCTGCGCGAAAGGATAGGTACGGATGCGTGCCAGCAAGCTACAGCATTTTTTGAAAAGCGCAAGCGGCAGTTGATTCGAAGGGGCTGGAAACCGCCCGGGGAGGGAGCATAACGCATGGAATATGCCGATGAGAAAATACTGGCGTTTCTTCATGAAGCAGAGAAAAGCAAGCAGTCAAGCGATATTCGTTCAGGGCCGGTACGTGTAGGGAACCGGTATTACGAATTCGAAGAGCAGGCTTTTTTTGACGAGAAGCTTAAGGTTTTCATCCCAAAAGATTTCACGGATATGCTCGAAGAGCACAAAAAGCTGAAATATCCGTACGAGCAGCGTCCGCAAATCATCAAAAGTGATGAGACCGGAGCTATTAATTTTACGCTTAGCCGGATCGATCAGGGGCTGGAGGACGAGTGGGTCAAGGAATTGGCGGACGGCATGAAGGCGATCATCAAAAAAGCCAACCCGTCGCATGTATTTTACGAGGACGGGATTGAAGATGCCGGCGGCAAGCCGGTCGGATACTTCGACTTCAAAGGCGCAGCGCTGGATGGATCTATTTACTACATCATGTTTTTCCTGGAGTTTGAAGGGAAGACGGTCATGGGTACATTTTGCTGCAAATATACGGATTACGCCGATTGGCGGGATGTGGCGTTCCAGGTAATCCGTTCCATTAGAGTGGTCAAGGAGGAGGAGTCGGCATGAGTGAACCGGTGTATACATACGCGGATATCGTCATTGCGCCGTATGAGTTCGAGAGCTTGTTGGAATTCCATCTCGTTCAGGAAGCGGGGGCGCATGCCCGACTGATGCTCAGCGGCATCGTTCCCGAGGAGAAGCTTGATCAGTATGTCGAACGGGCCGACGTGCAGGAGACGCTCCAGGTGGCGGTGCGCGACGGGCAGCGGCAGCGAATGCTGTTTCAGGGGATCGTAGCGAACCTGACGGTACAAGCGATCCGCGGGGTCAGAAGGCTGACGGTGGAAGCGTACAGCGCGACCGTGCTGATGGATATCAAGAAGAGAACCCGATCGTTCCAGAACGGACAGTTATCTTATCGCGAGCTCTTTGAGCGTTTGACCGCAGGGTATCCGCAATCGGATGTGTCGGACGGGGCTTCGCAGGGGAAAAGCATCGGCGGACTGCTGGTGCAGTATCAGGAAACGGATTGGCAGTTTGCCCGGCGCCTGGCGTCCCATTTCCATGCTCCGCTGGTGCCGATGTGTACGCAGGACGGCGTGAAAATGTCGGTGGGCTTGCCGGATCAAGGCGAACCGCAAAAGCTGGAAGCTTATAACTATTCCATCAAAAAGGATTTGAAAAGCCACCAGTTGAAATCCGCAAACGGTATGCCGGAGTTGAACGAGCAGAACAGCATCAGTTATGAAGTGACCAGCGGCAAACTGCTGGAGCTGGGCGGCGCTGTGCAGTTTCAGCATCGGACACTGTACGTATTCAGGTCGGAAACGGCGCTGGAAGGGGGCATTGTAACGAACCGCTATGTGCTGAAGGATCGGGAGGGGCTGCAGGTCCCGGTGGAATACCGTTATGCACTGGCCGGAGTTTCCCTGTTCGGTAAAATTGCGGGTGTAGCCAAGGATCAGGTCAAGGTGAACCTGCACATCGACGGAGGACAACCGGCAGGGGGAGGATTATGGTTTGCCTATTCGACGGTGTATTCGTCGCCGGACGGAAGCGGCTGGTATTGCATGCCGGAAGTCGGGGACGAGGTGCGGTTGTATTTTCCGGATGAGCAGGAAAAGCATGCGTTTGCCGCCAGCTCCGTGGATGTTGCCTCCTCGAATCCTGAAAAACGGGGGAACCCGGCCGTGAAAAGCATCAGCACCAAATACGGCAAGCAAATCGTCTTTCAGCCGGGTTCGGTAGAAATCATCGGCAGCGGCAAGTTGTTAATGCGCCTGACGGATGACGGGGGCATTGAAATCAACAGCGACAAAAAAATCGTCTTAACCGCCGAAGACGATATCGAAATTAACGGAGGGGCCAAGGTGTTGATTCAGGGGGAAGGCGGCGTAGATCTGAAACAAGCGGATGCCAGCCTGCGGATTAACGATCAAGTCACGATCAGCGGAGGCAAGGTCAATATCGTATGAGCCGGAGGTGAGCCGGAATGGATAAGCAAGCGGCGTTGGACGATTTTCTGAAGAAGCATGTTTTTGACAAGTGGCTGGAGGATCTGATTCCGATTCATCATGCGCTGAACGAGCAGCGGGCGGGCATCGAACAGAGCTTCGGTCAAGCATTCGAGACGTTGTGGACGCAAGCTTCCCGGCTCCAGGCTGAGGGCATAAAGGGAGACATTCACTATGTGTATATCTCTTTGCTGCGGACAGGCATTATGGAGGGAAAGGCTTTGTATCGGGTGGACGCCTACGATCAGAACTGGTTCGCGGACCCGATGGAATGCATGTCGACGTGGCGCGCGGATGTGATATTCGAGCCGCTGTTTCGCCGGATGGCCGAGCTGGAAAAGGCGAAAACTGCGTATGCGAGAAAAGTAACTTCCATGGATATCGATAGAATCCAGCAAATCGAGGTGGTGAAGTATCACTTGCTGGCTGTGGAGTTTATGAAAACGATGGTGCCGGCGCTGCTGGATAGCGGCGCCTATGCGCGGGTGGCAAAGTCTCCGGGCATTCGCTGGATGGCGGGCGAATTTCGGGATCAAAGCGAATTGCTGGTTGAGGGGAATCGACCGGTAAGCGGCGGAAACAATGGAGCGGATCACGGATGAGGGAATATTTTGTACTCAAGCAGGACGAGCGGGTGACGGATGCGCCGGTGCTCCTGGATGTGAGAAAGCAGGTGGACACGCGGGACATTCATCGGACTAGCGCTCATAAAATCGCGGACACGATGATTTTTCAGGTACAAGCGGAGAGGGAAAGCGAGTTTTCGGATGTGCTGGACCGGCAGCTCTACCTGATTTCCGAACGGCTAAAACGGCTCGTCGAAGCGTATGCGCCCGACACTTTGTTCAAGCTGACCCCGCTGGTGGACTTGAGGCATCGCCGTCAGCGGAACTATTATTTGCCGATCTTTGAAGAAGTGGAGGCGCTAAGTCCCTTCAGCGTGCGTGCCGGCGACGGCAGCGTGATCAAAAAGCCCGTGCTGCAAGCGGAGCGGATGGCGGGCAAAAAGATCGTGCGGATTCAAGAAAGCGGCAAGCCGCTGATCGTCGTTCGGCTGGATGTGGCGGAAAGTATTTTACGGCGGGATTTTCAGGGTGTACGGCTGGAACGGGTGGCGGTGGAGTAATGGACAGCGGTGGGGCTGAGCTGAATGACAAGTCTGAGGAGGAAGATCAGATGCCGGAGGGCGAGTACTACGTAGTCAGAGGCGCCAAAATGGGGTGCAATTGCGGGAGCCACAAGCGGCGGATTAATTTACCGAAAAGTCATGGGTCGTACGTGAACGAAAAACCGATGATGAATGAATCGGATTACCAGTTCCCGGCGAACGTCCCGTATTTCGGGATATGCAACAGCCCCTCGAATCCGAGCGGAGAAACGATTTATTTGATCGCCGAGGACAAGCCGGAGACGATTAGCGGCAAACCGTGCTGCCCGGTCTTAATGGAAAAATGGGCGAAGACGAAGGAAACGGCGCTCGTGGAGGGCAAGCCGGCGTTGACGACGGAATCGCTGCTGATCTGCGGTTACAAAGGCCACATCACGTTTGTTAGCAACGGCCAACAGGATGAGTAAAGGAAACGGAGGTGAGGGCCATGGCAGGCTTTGAACAGATCCGGGTCAAGACCGCATACCCGATTCAGCGGCTGGAGGATGTGCAAATTGAGTGGAAGCCGGGGGAGCATGGACGGCTGACCGTGCGCGGAATCGTAGATGAGGCTGTCAACGTAAACGCAGCGCAGCAAGCATCGGCAAGCGATGAGATCCATGTCTACGAATACGACGGTCAGAGGGAAACGACGCTGTTCAAAGGTTTTGTAAGCGCAGTGAACATGACGCACGCCAACGGCATTTACGGCATCGAACTGGAAGGGCTGTCCGGTTCGCATATGCTGGATGCCGCCAAGCGGCGGCGAACGTTTCAGGATGTGTCGATGGACTATCCGGCGCTCATCCAGGAGCTTTTGCAAGCCTATCCGCAGCAGGATGTGCTGTACAGTGTGGCCCAAGGCGCAGCGATCGGAGCGCCGGTGATCCAGTACGAGGAGACGGACTGGGAACTGCTGAAGCGTCTGGCAAGCCATTTCCAAAGCGTCGTTGTCTGTGATATCTTGGAAGCAAGGCCCAAGCTGTTTTTTGGCATGCCGCAAGGGAAAAGCGTCAGTCTGCCGGAGGATACGCCGTATAAG